>CAYJMZ010000033.1:0-10100 GCA_964370995.1 uncultured Fimbriimonadaceae bacterium
TCCCCAGCTGTGGCATTTCGCGTCGGACCGACAATCGAGACGATCGCGGCCACGAATCCCCAGCTGTGGCATTTCGCGTCGGACCGACAATCGAGACGATCGCGGCCACGAGTCCCCTCACCCTCCGCGGTATAATATGAAAAACATGATTAGTTGGAGAGTGACGTATGCGTTGTGAAAATGCGTTCTACGGGTCGGTGACCGTGGGCGAGCGCGGGCAGATCGTGATCCCCTCGGAGGCCCGCGTCGACCTCGGTTTCCTACCTGGGGACAAGTTGCTTGTGATGCGCCACCCGGCCCACCACGGGCTGATGGTGTTCAAGATCGAGGCGGTTCAGGAGTTCCTCGAAGAGTTTGCCGCGAGGCTCGAGGCTGCCAAGAACGCCTCGACGGAGGACCCCTCATGATGCCCATCGCGCTTGGCGCCGCCCTGTTGGTCTTTCAGGGCCCCGCCCTCACAATCGACGATGCCCTGAAGATCGCGAGTCAGCACGCGTTCGCCGTGCGCTCGGCGGACACTGCGATCGAGAAGACCCGCAATCAGATTTCCGCGGCAAGGGGCTCGCTGGGCCCCAAGGTGACCCTCGACGGGTCGTACACGCGCTTCGACAGCGCGACTACCGCCAACTTCGGAGGGAGCTCCGTGATCGTGTCACCCATCGATCAGAAGCAGGCGCGGCTGAGCCTCAACTGGCAAGCGGACCTTGCCGGCAACATTGGAAAGGCCATCAAAGCCGCCCAGAACGTCACGGACGCGGCCATTGCCCAGCGCGACAGCCAGGTCAACGACGTCAAGCAGCGCGTCCGCCAGGCCTACTTCGGGGTTCTCCAATCGCGGGAGCTGTTGGGAGTCGCCGAGCAAGCCCGCGACGCGAACAAGGCGCGTTTGGCCAATGCGGAGGCGCAGTTCCGCGCAGGAACGGTGGCCAAGGTCGACGTGCTTCGCTTCAAAACCCAACTGGCGCAGTCCGAGGCCGACGTGCTCGCGTCGCAGAACCGCGGGCGGCTGGCCAAGCAAGCGCTGAACAACACCCTGGGACGGCCCATCGAGACACCCTTCGAAGCCGTGCCGATCGAAGGCCTACCCGGCGCAGACGCATCTCCCGAGGCCTATGTCCGCGAGGCGCTGTCGCTTCGCCCCGACGCGCGCGCGCAGGCCCACACGCTTGAGGCGCTCCGATACGCGCGCCTCGTCGAATCGAGGGGCCTGAGCCCCACCCTGAACTTCAGCGCCGTGCACCAGCGCAACATCGACGCCCAGGGGTTTAGCGCCCGCGATGCAACCACCACCGGTACCGCCGTGATCTCGTGGCCGATCTTCGACTCGGGGATCACGAAGAGCCGTGTCAACGCAGCGAGGCGGGACGAGGAGCAGGCGGAGTTGGGGCTCGAGCAGATCGAGCTCGGGATCTCCTTGGAGGTTCGCCAGGCGCTCAGCAACCTGTCGGATGCCAAAGCAAGGCTGGCCGTCAGCGAAACCCAGGCGGAGTTTGCCGAGGAGACGTACCGACTGGCCAAGGTCCGCTATGAGGCGGGGGAGGGAATCCCGCTCGAGGTCACCGACGCGCAGACGGAGCTTACGCGCGCCCGGGCGGGGTTGGTGAACGCGCGCTACGACTATTTGAACGCCTACGCGGCACTGCAGCGCGGTGTGGGGAGCGACGCTCCGAAGGGAATTGGGCAGCAAGAGGGGGAACACGTTGGAATCTAAGTTTGCGGCAGGAGTATTGGCGGCAGCGGTGCTGGTGTCCGGTATCGGTTGCGTGAATCGGGAGGCGCAGGCCCAGAACAAGCGCACCGAGAAGATCGTCAAGGACGCGACGCGCCCCGTGCGCGTTTTCGAAGTCGTGTCCAGGACCGTGTCCGAGACCCTCGAGATCACCGGCCAACTCGCCACGAGCGACGACGTGACCATCGGAGCCAAGGGGCCCGGAAGGCTCGTTTCAGTGCTCGTGGGAGATGGTGACGCGGTGCGCGCAGGACAGGTGCTTGCCACTCAGGACACGACGGACGCGCTTTCGAGGATTCGGCAGGCGCAGGCCCAGGTCGACGCCGCCCGAGCGTCCTTGAATCAGGCGGCCACCAGCGCCAAGGTTGGACCGTCGCGCTCGGCTGCGGGCCTCAAGAGCGCCGAGGCCGGCTTGCGCCAAGCCCGCGTCCAGGTTGAGAAGCTTCGCAACGGATCGCGCCCCGAGGAGATCGCTCAGGCCGAGGCGAACGAGGCCGCCGCGCGTTCCAACATGGATACGGCGGCCAAAGAGTTCGAGCGGGCCCGGGAGCTGTTCGAGGCGGGAGCCGTGAGCCGACAGCGGCTCGACCAGGCGCAGAACCAGTTCCAGACCGCGAAGGCCCAACACGACGCGGCGACGCTCGCAGCGCGTTTGGTCCGGCAGGGCCCGCGGGCCGAGGACATCGCCGCCGCGGGGGAGCTGGTCCGCCAGGCTGAGGAGGCGGTCCGGTCGGCGCAGTCCCAGCGGCGGCTTGATCCCGTTTTGGACCAGCAGGTCGCTGCCGCCAGGGCCAACCTGGACGCGGCCGTGGCGGGTCTTCAGATCCAGAAGCAGGCGTTGCTCGACGCCCAGATCCGGAGCCCACTGTCCGGGCGGGTGTCCGGCAGGCCCGCCCAGCCCGGCACTTACCTCGCTCCCGGCAGCCCCGTCATGCGCCTCGTAGGTGCAGCTGGCGTGTACTTCGAAGGCGAGGTGCCCGAGAGCGGCGTGCAGGCCGTGCCGCCCGGAAGGGAGGTTGTGGTTCGGATCGACGCTTTGGCCGATCTGGAAGTCAAGGGTCGGGTCGAGGCCGTCAATCCTCAGGGCGATTCGGTGGGGCGGCTGTTCAAGGCTCGGATCCTGTTGTTGGGCGACACCGCCGGAGCGAAGCCGGGAATGTTTGCGCGCGGAACGATCGCGGTCAGGACCTCTTCAAACGCGACGGTCGTTCCTGCCTCGGCCATCCTCCGCGAGGGGGAGGGCGCGTTCGTGTTCGTCGTGTCGGGCGATACGGCTCGCAAGGTGCGCGTCACGCCTGGCCTGCGGCAGGGCGATCTTCAGGAAGTGGATGGGGTTCAAGTGGGCGACAAGGTCGTGGCGGCAGGGCAGACCCAACTCGCCGATGGCAACAAGGTGCTCATCGAGAAGGCGGAATAGCGTATGGGCCTCACAAGACTCGCGATCACCCGCCCCGTATTCATCCTCATGCTGATGGTGGGGGCGATCCTGATGGGAACGCTCTCGTACAGGGGCATGCGCCTCGAGCAGAACCCCGATGTCCAAGTCGGGGTCATCACCGCCACGACCGTGTACCCGGGTGCCGGGCCCGAGGAGGTCAACAACCTGGTCTCCAAGAGGATCGAGGAGGCGGTTTCCGGCCTGAGCGGGCTCCGCACCGTGACCAGCACCTCGCAGGAGGGCGTGTCCACCGTGGTCGCCGAGTTCGAGATCGGCACGGACATGAACCAGGCCCTGAACGACTTTCGGTCGAAGGTCGACCCCGTGGCCGGCGTTCTCCCCACCGGCGCGTTAAAACCGACCATCAGCAAGTTGGATTTCGGCGCGGACCCCGTGCTGGTCATGGCCCTGCGCAGCGACAGCATGGACAACCAGCAGCTTCGCGATCTCGCCGATCAGAAGCTCAAAGACCGATTCGCGCGCATTCCGGGCGTGGCATCCGTTGATGTCAGTGGCGGCGACGTCCGCGAGATCCGGGTGGAGGTCAAGCGAGACAAGCTCGTCGCCTACGGGCTCGGGATCGTCGACGTGCAGCGGGCCATCCTCTCCGCCACGCTCAACGTGCCCAGTGGGCGGGTGGTGACGGGGGACCAGGAGTTCAACGTGCGCGTGCTCGGCGAGTTCAAGACCGTCGAGGACGTGCGCAACACGGTCCTCCAGATACGGGATCAGCGCACGCAGTTTGGCAAGCCCAAGCTCGTGCGGCTCGTCGAGGTCGCGACCGTCACCGACGGAACCGCGGAGCGCCGTTCCTACAGCCGGCTCAACGGTTCCGATGCCGTCGTGGTGTCGATCCAAAAGGCCAAAGAGGGTTCGGCGGTGCAGATCGCCAAGGCCGCGATCGAGCTTCAGAAGGGGCTTGCAAAAGAGTTCGGCATCGAGATGGTCAACACGCGTAACGAGGCCGACCGGATCACCGAGTCACTCGCCGACCTCAACTTCGCCCTGATGTTCGGCGTGCTGCTGGTCACGCTGATCGTGTTCGTGTTTCTGCACGACATCCGGGGCACGATCATCGTCGGAATCGCGATTCCTGTCGCGATCTTCGGCACGTTTATCGTCCTGAGGGCCCTGGGGTTCACGATCAACACCATGTCGATGTTGGCGCTCTCCCTCGCGATCGGCGTGCTTGTCGACGACGCGATCGTGGTGCTCGAGAACATCTACCGGCACCTCAAAATGGGCGAAGATCCGGTTTCTGCGGCGATCAACGGCCGGGCCGAGATCGGGCTCGCTGCGATCGCGATCACGCTCGCGGACGTCGTGATCTTCATCCCCATCGCGTTCATGGGGGGCGTGCTCGGCCAGTTCTTCAGGCCATTGGGCATCGCCTTCGCCGCCGCGACCCTTCTTTCGCTGTTCGTGTCCTTCACCGTAACGCCGATGCTCGCATCGCGGTGGTACAGGCAGGGCGAGGACATTGAGCATCCCAAGGGTCGTTTCGGGCAGTGGTTCGAGCGAAAGTTCAAGGGCCTCGAGAACCACTACCGCCGTGCGCTCGAGTGGTCGCTGAACCACCGCTGGTTCGTGTTCATCACGGGTTTCGTGGTGCTCCTGTCGGTGTTCGTGGCGATCGCGGGCGCCGGCGGCTACAAGGGGACGCTCGGCAAAGTGATCACGGGCGAGTTTCCCATGTCGCTGCTTGCGGGCGCGTTGCTGCTGGGACTGGTGGTTTTCGGCACGCAGTTTTGGGGTTCGGTGGTGTCAGCTCGGGTCCGCAAGAGGATGTGGCTGATTGGGACTGCGGCGCTGATAGTCGTGCTGCTGGCGCTTCCGGCCTCTCAGCTGCCTGTTGCGCCGCCGGTCAAGGTGCTGCTTGCCATCGTGGCCTATTGGCCGCTGGTGGGGCTCGTCGCGTTCGTCGCCAACGTCACGATGCGCCGGGCACAGTCGCGGCGTTTGCTGCAGGCGCTTGCGTTCGGGCTCGTGTTTCCACTTGCTGCGCTCGCGGGGTTTGAGTTCGGGAGCTGGAAGGACGAGTCGTCGTTCAAGTTCGGGTTCTTCCCATCGAGCGACGGCGGTCAGGTCTCGGTGTCGGCGCAGCTCGCGCCCGGCGCCAGCCTTTCGGAGACATTGCGGGTGGTCGAACGGATCGAACGCATCCTGGCCAAGCACCCCGACGTCAAGTACGTGCGCTCGTCCGTGGGGTCGCGGGGCGGGGGTGGGTTCGGCGGCGGTTCGAGCCTCGGGTCCAACTTTGGCCAGGTCAACGCGACCCTGAACGACCGCGCGGCGATGGCGGATTCGCTTTTGTTCTGGAAGAAGCACGCCGAAAGCCTGCGGACGCGCTCGGACAAGTCGATCGCGGCGGACATCCAGCAGTTGGTCAAGCGCATCCCGGGCGCCGACCTCACCATCACGGCTGCGAGTGCCGTCGGTTTCGGGCCGCCCATTCAGATGTCGTTCGCTTCGGAAGACCGAGAACTGCTCGTGAGGACGGTCAACAGCATCCGCCTCAAGCTCGACCAGGGTGCAATCCCCGGCGTGATCAGCCCCGACATCTCCTCCAAGCCCGGCAAGCCGGAGATTCGGGCGGTGCCGGATCGTGCCCGCCTCGCCGACGCGGGACTGAGCACCGCCGACGTCGCCAACAGCATGCGCATGCTCTACGAGGGCAACAACGATGCGAAGTTTAGGACCGAAGGCAAGGAGCACGACATCCGAGTGATGATGGACGTTGGGGACCGCAACAATCTGGCGCTGGTCGACGGCGTGCCTCTGACCTTTGTGCAGGGCAATCCGGTGTTCCTGTCCCAGGTCGCGAACCTCGAGCGGGGAACAGGCCTCGACCAGATCCAGCGTCGCAACCGCGAGGAGGAGGTGCGCCTGAGCGCCGAGCTTCTCCCGAACTTCGCCGCAGGCTCGGTGCAGGGGGAGATCGACAAGTGGCTCGCCGACGAGAAGCTGGTCCCCGAGCGCGTCCACATCAAACCGCTGGGCCAAGCCGAGTTGCAGGCCCGGGAAGGGATCTTCCTGTTCACGGCGCTCGGCATCGGGCTTGTGCTGGTGTACATGCTGCTGGCCTCGCTGTTCGACAACCTGCTCTACCCGTTCATCATCCAGCTTGCCCAGCCGCAGGCCATGGTGGGGGCGATCCTCGCGATCGTGCTCTTCGACAAGGCGCTCAACATCGTGGGTTTCATCGGCATCATCACGCTGGTGGGACTGGTGGGCAAGAACGCGATCCTGCTGGTGGACTACACGAATACGCTGCGGGGCCGAGGAAAGGACCGGCACGACGCGCTCGTGGAAGCGGGCCCGACCCGTCTTCGCCCCATCCTGATGACCACGCTCGCGCTGATCTTGGCCATGCTGCCCGTGGCGCTGGCGATCGGCCGCGGCTCGGAGTTCCGCGAGACCATCGGCATCACGATCATCGGCGGCATCTTGCTGTCCACGATGCTGACACTGCTTGTCATCCCCTGCTCCTACACGATCTTCGACGATCTGGCGCAGAAGATCGGGAAGCGGCGGTTAAACTCCCCGCCTGCCGCTCTGCCAGAATGAACCCATGCGCTGGCTTCGCGACACGGAAGCTCTTCTGACGGTCTTCTGTGGGCTGTTCCTTGTGCTCAGCATCTTCGGATTGCACCCCGCGATTCCCTATGTTTCAGTGGCGCTTGGCGCACCGTTTGCGCTCACCGCAGCGTTCCACTCGTTGCGTGGACGCCAACTGGACGTGAACGTTCTGATGGTCCTCGCCGCGGTCGGGGCGGTGGCGGTCGGACATCCCGAGGACGGGGCGGGGCTTCTGTTCTTGTTCAGCCTGTCCACCACGCTGGAGCACTTCGCGATGACGAAGACGCGTTCGGCGATCGAGGGCCTGATGCTGCTTCGGCCCTCGGAGGCCATCCGTTTGGGCCCCGGCGGGGACGAGCGCGTGCCCGTGGAGGAACTTCGCGTTGGCGACCGCGTGCGCATCCCGCCGTTTGAGTCGATTCCCGTCGACGGTGAACTCGTCGAGGGCGGGGGGTCGGTGGATCAGAGCGCCATGACGGGCGAGTCCACGCCGGTCGAGAGGGAACGAGGCGACCGGGTGCTGGCGGGCACGCAGAACCTCGACGCGTCGCTGGTGATCGGGGTGACCGCAGAGGTCGGCGACACCACGCTCGATAAGATCGTTGCGCTGGTCAAGGACGCCCAAGACAACAAGGCGAGCGGCGAGCGGATCAGCGCATGGTTCGGGCAGAAGTACACGTTCTTCGTGCTGGGCGCGTTCGTGATCGCATACGGGGTGAGGTCGGCGATGGGCGTAGAGACCACCGAGGCGCTGTATCGTGCGCTGATCCTGCTGGTGGCGCTCAGTCCCTGCGCAGTGGTGATCTCGACGCCTGCCTCGACCCTCAGCGCGCTCGCCTGGGCGGCCCGCCACGGCGTGCTGGTGCGCGGCGGGCAGTTCATCGAGGCGATCGGGCAGGTGGATACCGCGGCTTTGGACAAGACCGGCACGCTGACCGAGGGCAGGCCCGTGTTGGCGGAGATCTGCGTGTGCTCAACGGAGGCTGTCCACGTCGGGGTGGGCGGGTGCGCGGACGGCGAGGCGTGCTGGGCCGCCGGGCGGGAGCTGTCGGACGAGGCGTCGTTCATCCTGCGCATGGCTGCGGCTGCCGAGCAGTACGCCGCGCACCCGGTTGCCGACGCGATCGTGTCTGCGGCCCGGAAGCAGGGGCTTGAGGTGCCGGAGGCGCGGGAGCAGCGCACGCACCCCGGTATGGGCGTGTCGGCGACGATCGACGGACTTCCCATCCGCATCGGCCAGAGGCGGTTCTTCGAATCCCATGGCACGGGCCTGCCTGCCGCGTTCGTGCCCCACGTCGATGAGATCGAGGCAAAGGGCATGACGGTGGCGGTGCTGCAGTACGGCGACCGGTTCGCGGCGCTCGGGCTTCACGATGCCCCGCGCGATGCAGCGCGCCCGTTTGTGGTCGCGTTGCGGTCGCTGGGCGTGAAGCATGTGGCGATGATCACGGGGGACACGGCGAACACCGCGCGGGCGATTGGCGAAGCCGTCGGTGTCGGCGAGATTCATGCCGGGCTGCTGCCGGACGACAAGACGCGCATCATCGAGGGTTGGGTCAAGGAGGGCGCCACCGTGCTGATGGTCGGCGACGGTGTGAACGACGCACCCAGCCTCGCCCTGGCGCATGTGGGTCTCGCCATGGGTGGGCTTGGCAGCGATATCGCCTTGAATGCGGCAGATATCGTTTTGATGCAAGACCGCCTCGAGCGCATCCCGGAGCTGATCCGCCTGGGGCGCCGCACCAACGCCGTGATCCGCGCGAACCTCGTGTTCGCGACCGCGGTCATCACGGCCCTCGCGCTAAGCTCGCTGTTCTTCCGTCTCCCGCTACCGGTCGCGGTGATCGGCCACGAGGGCTCAACCGTGCTCGTGATCCTCAATGGGCTCAGGCTGTTGAGGGGGCCTTAGTGGAGGGTTTGTCGTTCGTCGTTGGGATTCTAACCACAGATGGACACGGATGGGCACAGATGGGGATGGGACCGGAATTTTAGCTCCCATCTGTGCCCATCCGTGTCCATCTGTGGTTAGAATCCCAAGGTGAGCAACGACCCTACGGCATCACAAGCCAAACGGCCTGGTCGATCCAGACCCTCCAGGCCATGATGTTGTCTGTGGCGAGGCTCGCCCAGCCGATGCGGGCGCGCACCCTACCGGTTCCCGCCTGCACGAAGCGTGCGAGGTTGCCTGTCGCGTACGCCTCGACGACCCCGTCCGTGACTCTCGAAGCGAACCTCCGATCGATCTGCACGTACCGCGCTTGGGTCCAATCCCACAACTCGAGGTATTGGCCGACGCCCGGAATCTGGGCCCGTGTCTCAAGCTTGAAGCCAAGCGTTGAGGGGGTTGGTGTTGGAGAGGTGCCCTCCAAGACGATGCGGATCGGGACTTCGGTGGTATCCCTCGAAATGTCCACCTTGGCCTGAAGCCACGAGTCGTCGCTGAGGAACAGGTCCTGCAGGCCCCCTCCCGCCAAGAGGCCTTGGTCGATGAGGAACGAGTCCGGATCCACGACGATCGGGCGGGCTGGAATGCGCAGGTAGTAGACGTCCTGCTCGCCGTTGAAGGTGGCCGTGTAGGCTACGCCGACGCCGAGGCTGTCGGATACCGATCCGATGTAGTCCCCCATCTTGTTTTGGTTGGGGTAGCCGAGGAAGTGGTTGAACGGCCCGCTGACGGCTGCGTTCGCCGCCCACGTCACGCCCCCGTCGTACGAGTACGAGTAATAGAGGGTCGAGAACGTCGAGCTCGGATCGTCGCGCGTGTCGTTCCAGACCACGTCGATTCTGCCGTTGGGCGCGACGGACATTGTGCCGAACCAGTGCCATCGGCTTTGGTTCAGGGGGTCGTCGTTGACCCTTACCGACGGGCTCCAGGTGTTGCCGCCGTCCGAGCTCCGGGCGAATCGGACGTCGCAGGGGTTGCTCGAGTTCGTGTTCACGGAGCAAAGCATGTACACGTTGCCCGACGTGGCGTAGGCAGATCGATCGACCGCCACCCATGTTTGTCCGGCGAGCCCTCCCGGATTGACGGTGCCGCCATAGGTGATCGACCCTCCCAGGTTCACCTGGCGGTTCAGATCAAACGTGGGCGTGACCCCCGGGTTCTTGGCGTTCCGAGACCGAAGGCATCGGAAGCTGGAGCCCGATGCGCCAACCACGTACAGGTCGCCGTTCAAGGCCACGTCGAGCGTGCCCCACACAGGCGAGTTGGGGAGGTAGATGGGGTTCATCCACGTTGCGCCGCCGTCCGTGGAGCGGCTGAACTGGCGACCGCCGTAGTTGTTTCCGGCCGTGCTCCACGCCTGGTACATAAAGCCTCGACCCGGCGAGTTCGTGCCGTCGATGGTCATCCAC
>CAYJMZ010000033.1:10110-15378 GCA_964370995.1 uncultured Fimbriimonadaceae bacterium
GGGCGGGGGCGATCCGCGTCCATCCCATGCCGCCGTTCACGGACTTCCACAGATCGTCGTAGAACGTCTGCATCAAACTGAGGTAGTAGAACCGCCCGCCGGCGTCGCTCGCAAGCACCGGGTCGCTGCGAAACACGTTGTTCTCGAGCACTCCGGGGAAGGTCCAGCTCGCGCCGCGGTCCACGGTGTACGCGTAGCCGCCCTCCCGGAAGTTGGAGAAGACGTGGTCGAACTGCCGCCATCCGATCGCGATTCGGTTCGGATTCAGTGGATCGACGCAGATGGAGGGCTCGTTCGCCGCGTCGGAGAGGATGTTCGCACCCCCCGGCCCGACGTTGACCTGCATGCTCAGGCTGTTCCCGACGTGTGAGGTCCCCCTCGGCGAGTAGCGCGCCTGCGTCGGAGGGGCCGGTGCATCGCCGTACCGCTCCAAAACGGGAACCCGTTGTTTCCCAGGCACCCCGGAGGCGGAGGTCCCTTGCAGCCCCCCTACCGCCAGCACCGCGGCCGCACTCAAAACGAGCGCCCACGCGGCGCGAACACCGACACGTCTTTCCATTGCTTTGCTCCTAATGCAACGGCATACCTGGAAATGCACAACGTTCGCAACAGAGTGGTTCTTGCGCGTGTAAACCCAGCACAAAGCCCAGGCCCGGCCCCGATCTGCCAATCTAGTGCCATGTCGCACGCTTTCGAGGTGCTGGAGTTCGATTCGGTGCGCGGCCAGCTGGTGGCGGAGTGCCAGACGGCGATGGGCTCCCGCTTGGCCGAGTGCCTCGAGCCGAGGTTCGACGCGGACGCGATTTGGGCCGCCCTCGAGCAGACCCACACCGCTTGGCGCTTGTACGAGACAACGGCGCCTCCGTCGCTCGGTGGCGCCAAGGACGTGGGCGAGTTGGCCCGTCGCGCGGCCAAGGGCGTGTCGATGCAGGGCGAGGATCTGTTCCGCACCGGGGAATCGCTGGCGGCCATGCGCGCGTTCCACGACTTCCTGTCCCCCAAGCGCGAGTCCGCGGGAGCCCTGTGGCCCTTGGCGGAGCAGTTGCATGCAAACGCCCATTTGGAGCGCCAGTTGCTCGAGGGACTCGACGGCAGCGGGGAGGTGCTCGATGTCGCCAGCCCCGTGCTTGCGGGTCTTCGACGCAAGAAGCGCGTGGCGGCCCAACGCGTGCAGGAGCGGATCCAGCGCTACCTCTCGGGCAAGACGCGCGATCTGCTGTCCGACCCCATCGTGACCGTGCGCGACGGCCGGTACGTGATTCCGGTCAAGGCCGAGAACCGGGGCAAGATCAAGGGCTTGGTGCACGACACCAGCGGCAGCGGGCAGACCCTCTTCGTGGAGCCGGAAGACGTGCAGCAGATGGGAAACGCCCTTCGCGAGGTGGAGGCGGCCGAGCGCGACGAGGTCGTGCGCGTGCTGGCCCTGCTCTCGGCCGCCGTGGGCAAGGACGCCATCCCCATCGCGGACGGCCTGGCCGCGGCGGGCGAGCTGGATCTGGTTCTTGCCAAGGCGCGGCTTGGAGCCCGCACAGGCGGCGTGGTGCCCGAACGGCGGCCAGGACACGGAATTGTCATTCGCGGGGGACGCCACCCTCTCCTGGACCGGTCGATCGCGGTGCCGCTCAACCTCGAATTGGGGTTCGAGCAACGCGCGCTGCTCATCACGGGTCCGAATACGGGTGGTAAGACCGTGGCGATCAAGACCGTGGGGCTGTTCGTGCTCATGGCGCAGGCGGGCATGATGGTCCCTGCCGCCAGCGTCGCCTTGGGGCCCTTCACGCAGGTGTGGGCCGACATCGGCGACGAGCAGAGCCTGGAGCAGTCCCTGTCCACGTTCAGCGGCCACGTGAAGAACATCGCCGAGGCGTTGCGGGGCGTGCGCGACGGGGCGTTGGTGCTGTTCGACGAGATCGGGGCGGGCACGGACCCCGCCGAGGGTGCGGCGCTGGCCAAGGCCGTGCTGCGAAGTCTGCACGTGGGTGGGGCGCGGATCCTCGCGAGCACCCACTACGGCGAGTTGAAGGCGTTTGCGTACAACACCGAGGGATTTGCGAATGCCGCGATGGAGTTCGACTCGAAGACCCTGCGCCCCACGTATCGGCTGCTCATGGGTGCGCCGGGCGCCAGCCACGCGCTGAAGATCGCCGAGCGGTGCGGCATGCCCACAGACGTGGTGGCGGACGCGCGTTCGATGCTTGGGGAGGCCGCCCAGGAAGTCGGGCGGATGATGGAGCAGCTCGAAACCGCCCAAAAGCTCGCGCGCACCGCCCAGGGAGAGGCCGACCGGCGCGCCGTCGAGGTCAAGAGGCGCGAGGAGGCGGCGGACCGCAAGCTTGCCGAAGCCCATGAGGTGCGGCGCCGCGCCCACGAGCGGGCCTCGGGGGAGGTCGAGGAGACCTTGCGGCAGCTACGGCTTGAGGCCGCGGAACTGTTTGAGGCGCTAAGGTCGAGTGGGGTGCCCGCGGAGGCCAAGAAGGAGGTGCGGGCCCAACTTGCGGCCCTGCAGGTCAAGGGCGAGGCGCTCAGTGACGAGTTGGCGCCCGAAAGGCCTCGGCCCGCGACAGCCCCCGCGTGGGCCAAGGGCGCCTCGGTGCGCGTCGAGGGGTACCCGCAGGTGGGCGTTCTCGTGGACGCACCCAAAGGCCGCCAAGCCACCGTCCAGATCGGGGCGATGAAGGTGGTGGTGCCGGTGGACAAGCTGCAGGCCGCGGCCCCCGCCAAACCCGCGATGCGTGCTCGGAGCATGAACCTTGCCGAGAAGGCGATGAACGCCAGCAATGAGATCCACCTTCGCATGATGCGCCACGAGGACGCCCTGCGGGAGTTGGAGAAGTTCCTCGACGATGCGGTGCTTGGCAACGTTCACCAAGTGCGGATCGTGCATGGGAAGGGCCAGGGGGTCCTGCGGGAGATGTGCCATCAGGTGCTGAGGAAGTATCCTGGCGTGGCGAGGTATCGGGACGGCGACCCCGCGGAAGGGGGGCAGGGCGTCACGATCGCGGAGTTGGACTGATGGCGATTGACCCGTTGGTGGAAGCGGCTGTGAAGGTGCGGGAGCGCGCGTACGCCCCGTACAGCGGCTACCGGGTGGGTGCGGCGGTCGCCGATGCCCAAGGCCGCGTGTGGTTGGGCTGCAACGTCGAGAACGTCTCGTTCGGGCTGAGCGTGTGCGCGGAACGGGGGGCAATCTCGCGGATGGTGTCCGAAGGCGGCACGGCCGTAACGGAGGTAGTGGTGGCGACGTCCGATGGTGCGACGCCGTGCGGAATGTGCGTGCAGACGTTGCTCGAGTTCGCTCCCGAACCCGGGGCGGTGCGCGTTCGGACTGTGGACGAGGCGGGTGGTCAGCAGACGTTCCAACTGGATGAACTGATGCCGCACGCCTTCGCGTCCCAGGCGTTGCGAACCAAGGGCGGTTCGGATGGGTCCTAGCAAGCAGGTGATGTGTTGAGAGTCGTTTTGTTGGCGGGAGTTTGCGCGCTCGTGTGGGCGCTCTTCGGATGCGGGGGCGGCGGCGGCACGCCCCCCCCGGGCGGGTGCTCGCCGCCACCGGCATCTCCCGTGCCGGGTCAGGCGACCCTGACGGGCCGTGTGCTCATCGAGTCCACAACCTTTGGCGTGGGGGGCATCGTGTTGCGTTTCTACAACGTGTCCGGCGTGCAGGTCGGCACCGTGACCACCGACACCTGCGGCTATTTCGTGGCGACGATCCCGTCGAACGCGACGCGGTTCCACGTGGACCCCGCGTCGATCAACGGCTCGCTGTACTACCGGCAGTTCACGTACGGGGCCAAGCGCTACGCGGCGACGATCAGCACCTGCACCGCGCCGTTGCCCGCCCTATTGGACAACTCCGTGATCGCGTTGCCGAGCGGCTCGATTCTGCTTCCCAGCACCGTGGGACCGCCTCCTCCCCCGCCCAACGGTTGCGCCTAGCCGGGCCTTCTGGGCACTCCGCCAGCCCTCGGCGAGTACAATAGCCGAGGGCTGGAGAACGCGTGGAGAGCAATCTGCATCAACCGTCGGTCGAGTTGACGGACGACCGCGTCCAGCAGATGCTCGCGTTGGCCGAGCGGTTGCGCGAGGAGCACGGCGGCGAGCTCGACGACTCGGCGCTCCTGGCCGTGTCGGAGGTCACCGGTGCCCCCGTGGACTACGTGCGCCTCGCATTGCGGTTGCGTCCCGAGCCCCGACGAACCGGCCTATGGCATCGCGTGCAGAAGCTGATCCTCACGCTGGAGCCGGATGTGCGGCGCGTGGTGATCGGATCGGTGATTGCCGCCAACCTCGGGCTCTTCGAGGTCTTGCGCGTTGGCACGGGCGATCCGTCGGGCTTCTTGGGCGTGCTCCTGCTTATTCTGATCTCGCTGGCCCTGTGGAATGTCGGTGTGAGCAAGGACACCCGCACCGCCGCCATCTCGGGTGCCGCAACGGGGGGCGTGTTCTTTGCTGGCCGAAGTCTCTTTTGGTTCGTCGGTGTGGCTCTCGGCGCGCCGATTGTGGATGGTCCCAACGCCCTATGGCTCATTCCGTACACGCTGGGCGGCGCGATCGGGGCAATCGGTCTGTTCAACTTCATTTCGAAATTCCATACGAAATTGGGCATAAAGGATCCGGTGCAGGAGCGGCAGGACCTCTTGCGGCAGCTTGTGGACCTGCAGGACAGGCTTCGGTCGGGGGAGCAGAGCGCCACGTTCCTGAGTGTGGACATTGTGGGTTCGACGCGCATGAAGGAGAGTTGCGATCCGCTGACCATCGAGTTCACGTTCAACGAGTACCACCAGTTCGTCGAGATGCTCGTGAAGCGTTATGGCGGGCGCGTGCACTCGACCGCCGGCGACGGGATGACCTGCTCCTTTGACCATCCCCAGCAGGCTTTTGGCGCCGGGAGAACCATCCAAACCGGACTGGTGGAGCTCAACACGTTTCGAAACAAGACCGGCGTGCCGATCCAACTCCGCGTGGGGATCCACACGGGCTCGGTGAACGCGCCTACGAAGGACGACATCAAATCGGTGAACTTCGCCCACGTGATCGACATCGCCGCGCACCTTCAGAAAGTGTGCCCGATCGGCGGTGTGGCGATCAGCGAGGCCGCCGCACAGTTTCTTGCCGGCGGCGGGGAGTCCGTGGGAACCGGGGTCGTCGAGGCGAGCGGTGTCCGGGCGATCGTGTGGCAACCCCGCCAGATCGTGCAGGCGGCCGCGATCGCAAGCGGGGATCGGGGATCAGGGATCGGGGATCAGATTTAGGGATCAGGGATCGGGG
>CAYJMZ010000034.1:0-4922 GCA_964370995.1 uncultured Fimbriimonadaceae bacterium
GTGGCCAGAAACAGGTCCTGAAGCTTGCACCCGGTGTCCGCCAGCACCTCCCCCGAGCCGCCCACCTCAATCGAGCGCGCCGCGTTGACAAGCACCAAACCCTTGACCCCGCCATCCGACGGAAGAACGTTGCTTCCCGAACCCAAAACCGTCGTCTTTAGCCCGACTCGCTGCGCGGCCGAAGCGTACTCTGCCAGGGCCGCCACCGAACGCACCTCGGCAAAGAACTCCGCACGGCCACCCGCCCGCAACGTCGTCCATCCCCGCAGCGGGACGTCGCGGCTCACGGGAAGACCGCCACCGAGGGGCTCAGGGCCCATGCACTCCGTAGGGCCGCTTCGGCAACGAAATGCTCGGCGCCATCCCGTACTCGGGCACGAACGTCTCCGCCGCGCAAGGCTGCCAACGTCCGCGCAAGGCCTCGGCGCGCATCGCCTCAGGCCACACTTCCACCTCGAAACCCGGCCCGAAACCCACCGACGACGCAGGAGCAACGCCCGCCTGCACCACCGGCTCCACACCCGGATGGCGAACCCAGGTCTCGCCGCGCTTGCACGGTAGGGCCACCTCGCGCTCGGGGTCGACCAAGTCGAAACTCGAAACCCCCGCGACGGGCACTCCCAACGCGAACGCCAGCGTCTTGGCAAGCGTCACACCCACCTTCACCCCCGTAAAACTACCGGGACCCACGTCGGCGACAAACAACGTCGCGTGCTCCAAACCCACGCCCACCTGGCGCAGCAGCTCTCCCAGCAACGCCAGACACGCACCGCCAGCCTGGCGAGGCGCTTCCCGCGAACCGCATGCCAGCACGCCGGATTCGGAACCCAACAGCGCCACGCTCGCCAGGGCGCTCGACGTGCTGAACACCACGATCAAGGCACGAACTCCACACTCATGGCCTCCACGAGCGCGAGCAACGCCGCATGCTCCGCCGGTAGGTACGCGTCGCCGTCCCACGCGACGCCGAACATCCAGTAGAAGTCAGCCGACTGCCCCACGGCGTCGAACGAGCGCATCGGGTTCTTGTCGCCGGCGCCCACACGCCACACCCACGAAACCATCGCCCGGGCGGCGTTCGGCCGCGGCTTCGGCTCTTCGCGCAAACGCACCGTGGAAAACTTCTCGAGGTTGCGCTGGCTACCCTTGAACAGCGCACGTCCCGGAGGGTCCGAATCGAGCGTCGAAAGCACGATCACGCGAAGGGTCCGCGACACCAACGCGCTCTTCAACTCGATGGCCCCGTCCTCGGCGATCGTGCCCGACCACCCCTCGGGCACGCGCAACCGCAACTTGCGCCCGGCCGCGGTGCAGTCGATGGCGACGGGCGCCAGAACAGGGTCCGGGACGCTGCCGCCGCCGCTGATCACGTTGATGGGAGACGGCCTCTCGATCGGTTTGGCCTTGGGACCCGCAGGCTCGGGAACACGGTTGGGGTCCTCGGGCTTGACCGAAGTGCCGTCCACCGTGCGGAACGACGGCCAAACCTTGCGCCACTCCGCCTCCGCAGCCGGAAACGCAGAAGGGCCCGCGCTGAGGCGGAACAGCAGCTTGCGTGGGGTCGCGGAGAACAGCAAACCCTGGAGCACCGTGGTCGGCACGCCCCGCGACGCCGTGTGGGTCTTCGTGAGAAGCAGCGGAACGCCCAGCAACTCCTCCGTCCACTGGCGTTCGAGCTCGGCCTTCATCTGCACGGCCACGTCGGACTGCAGACTCAGCCACAACTCCGGCGTACGCTCGAACGCCATGGCGTAGATCACCATCGTGGCATCCCCCTGACCCTCCGGCAGCGGGATCGTCACCGTGGAGATCGCCTTCTTGGAAGTAACGACCTTCCACGCCTTGGGATGCTCGAACGTAAAGTTGAGCTCGGGGTTCGAGAAGCGCGCAGACAACGGCGCCCCCTGAGTGCCGATCGCAAGAATCAAACTAAGCGTTGCAAACATAAGATTACTCTGGGATCAGGGATCGGGGATCGGGGATCAGAGAGCGGGAATCGGGGATCGGAGATCAGGGATCAGAGAGCGGGGAGCAGGGAGCAGACTACCCACCGGAAACTCAATCCTCAATCCTCGCTCCTCAATCCTGTCCGATCCCCGATCCCCGATCCCCGATCCCCGACAACACTACGGACGTTCCGCAGTGGGCACGAGGATCACGAACTTCGCGCCACTTCCCGGGGCGCCGTCCTCGAACACCGTTCCCCCGTGTGCGTCGACGATGCCCTTGACGATCGACAGCCCCAGGCCCATGCCCTTCACGCGCCCCGTGAAGAACGGCTGGAAGATCCGACCCTTGTGCGTGCTTGATATGCCGGGACCGTTGTCCTCGACCTCCACGCGCACGAACCTCTGGCGCCCGCGCTTGCCGCCGATCCGCCCCTGCGCGTTCTCGACCACCGCCGTGCGCACGGTCAACTCACCGTCCCCCACGTACCCGAGGGCGTTCTCGATCAGCTCGCTGATCGCACGGCGTAGTTTCTTGCCGTCGATCAACGCCGGGGGAAGCTCCGACGCCAGCTCGAGCTTCAGATGCGCCGGCCCCCGCTTGGGAAACACCTCGGCGACCGTCTCGCGAACGAGGTCGTTCACGTCGCCCGGCTTCATGTCGAGTTGCGTCGCGGTCACGAAGTCGCGAAAGTCCTGCAGGATCTCCTCGACGCGCATCACGTTGGCCCCAAGGCTCTTGTGGATCTCGCGCAAGCCCGCCATATCCAGCGGAGCGGCCTCGATCAAATGCCCCAACTCGTTCACGTCCCCCTTGAGCGCAAACACGCGGTTGCCGATCATGTGGGAACTCTTCGCGCTGAGCTCGCCCCATGCGACCATCCGCTCCGAGCCCAGCATGCGGTTGACGATTCGGATGTTCTCGAGGCCCGCGGCCATCTGCTCGGCAATGCTCTCGAGCACCCGCTCGTCCGATTGCGAAAACCGGTTGTCCAGGTGCGGATTCGAGGCCTCGCGCCGGATGACCCGGATTGCCCCGATGCTCTTGCCCTTCGAGATGACCGGCACCGCGAGGAAGTGTGCGATCTGCTCCTGCGGGAACTCGAGGTGGCGGCCCCGCCAACGGGGGTCCTCCTGCGGCCTGGCGAGGCGAATCGGCTCGCCGTCGCGGCACACGCAGCCCGTGCACCCCTCCCCGCGCGCGTAGCTGATCACGCCCACGCTGTCCTTGAGCTGCCCCACCGAGCCGCGGAGCACGAAGCGGTCGGTGCGGGGGTCGAGCAGGAAGATCGAGCACGCCTGGAAGCGCAGAACCTCTCCGGCGACCCCGATTACGCGGGCCACAAGCTCCTCTTCGGTCAGCGCCGATGCCAACGCCGCGCCCACCTGGATCAGCGCCTCCTCGCGCTCGCGGGAGCTTTGCCGATCGATCACCATCGCCGCGATGTTCGCGAGCACCTCGCACGCGGCCTGCTCCTTGGGGCTGTACGCGTCCGCACGCTCCGACTCCACGTTGAGCACCGCCCGCATGCGCCCTTCGCCGTCGCGGATCGGCACCGCCATCTCCGATCGCGTGGTGACCAACAGGTTCTCGTACCGTGGTTCCTGGGTCACATCGCCCGTGAGCACCGCGGCTCCCGTCGCCGCGACGTATGCCACGATGCCGCTGCGGGTGTTCACATCGATGTGCAGCTCCTCGTCGGGCCCGGCGAGCAGATCCCATTCGGGTCCCCACCCGTGCCGCAATTCGAGCCGGCCCTGCGCTTCGTTCATCAAGGCGATCATCGCGTTGCGACTGCCGGTGTTCTGTACCGCAGACTCGACGATCGCGTCCAAGGCCACCGACACGTCGGGTTCGCGCGCGACGCGTCCCATCAACTCCGCAAGCCGCGACGTCACTCCCATACGCCGATTATAGGCGTGCGGGTAGCCTCCGGGGGTGCTTGGAAAGTGGATGGAAGCGGAGATGCGGGAACAACCCGCCCTGTTGGCCAAGGGGGCGCGCACCTACCACGCCACCCTCTCCGAGGCGTTTGCGGGCCGATCGTTCGACATGGTGCTGCTCGTTGCGCGCGGATCGTCCGACCACGCCGCGCTCTACGCCCGCTACCTGATCGAGATCCACCTGGGGATCCCCGCCAGCCTCGCCGCACCCTCCGTGCTCACCCGGTACGGCAGTAGTGTACGATACACTAATGCGCTCGCCGTGGGCATCTCGCAGAGCGGGGCCGCGACCGACGTGGCCGAACTTCTGGCGGAGCAGCGCCGAGCCGGTCACGCGACCCTCGGAATCACCAACACGCCCAACTCAAAGATCACCCACGCCGCCGAACACGCGCTGCTGCTGGACGCGGGGCCCGAACGCTCGGTGGCGGCGACGAAGACGTACACCACCAGCCTCCTGGCCGTGCACGAACTCGTGCGCGCCCTCGGCGGTGGGCTCGAACCGCCCGAAGGCCACCTGCCCGACAGCACATGGATCGAAACCGCACGCGAGGCCGCCGAACGCGGGCTCGGCCCCCTGCTGCGCTCCAACATCCTGTTCAGCCTCGCACGCGGCTACCGATTCGGCACCGCGTCCGAAACCGCCCTCAAGCTGATGGAGTGCGCCCTGCTCCCGTGCAAGAGCTACTCGCTGGCCGACTTCCAACACGGCCCGAAAGCCCTCGCCGGCCCCGGCGCCGCCGCCATCGTGTTCGGAGAACCCGTGGACGACCTCCGCGAGCAGGGCTGCTGGACCATCTGCGCCCCGCCCGCCCCCGATACGCCCATCCAACCCATGTGGGACATCGTGTTCGGCCAATGGCTCGCCCTCCTCGCCGCAAGAGCCCGAGGCCTCGACCCCGACGACCCCCGTTTCATCGAGAAGGTTACGGACACGCGGTAGCGGCTTCGGATTGTTCGTCGTTGGTCGTTTGTCGTTGGTCGTTGGTCGTTGGTCGTTTGTCGTTCGGATGGGACGAAGCTTCGTTGGGC
>CAYJMZ010000034.1:4932-15278 GCA_964370995.1 uncultured Fimbriimonadaceae bacterium
GATCCGCTCCGGCTCCGAACGACAAACGACAAACGACCAACGACCAACGACCAACGACAAACGACAAACGACAAACGACAAACCACAAACCATCTTCCCCGCGCGGGAGCCAAAACCTGCCCCGGACGCGTACTCGGTGGGGAGGGTCGCGAACACGAGGCGGACCTCCTCACGCTTTTCTCACGTTTCGATGACAGATTGGGTGCGTGGATGCGCGGATCAGCGTGAAACGACACCCACCACAGCGCAACACAGACCACCATGAGCCTCAGCCAATCAACGAACGATCCCACCGAGCGAGAAGCCTCCAAGAACGGCTCGCCCGGCCTCCTCGGGCTCGAACAGGTCGACCTATCCGAGCAGCGGCCCGATCCGAAGGCCGTGGACCTCGCCCCCGGTGAGTTCGCCCTCAAATACCAGGTGCTGCCGATCGGGTTCGACGGGGCCACGCTCGTGGTCGCCATCGGAGGCATCGCGAGCCTCGGCGCCGTGGACGACCTCGGCATCCTCTTGGGCCTGCCCGTGCGCCCGATCCTTGCAGACGCCACGCTGATCCGCGAGCGCATCGAGGAGCGGTTCCTCGAAGACATCCTCTCGGCCCTGCCCTCCGACGAAGGGGCGATGGCCGAGATCGACGACACCACCGACCTCGCGGACCTCCAGAAAATGGCCGGCGAAACCGCGGTCGTCCAAATGGTGAACCTGCTGTTCGCCCAGGCGGTCCGCGACGGCGCGAGCGACATCCACCTCGAACCCTACGAGCGCGACGTAAAAGTCCGCTACCGTATCGACGGCATGCTGCACGACATGATGCACCCGCCCAAGCGCATGCACGCGGCGCTCGTGTCCCGCGTGAAAATCCTCGGCGAGATGAACATCGCCGAGCGCCGGCTTCCCCAGGACGGCCGCATCAAGCTCACCATCGCCGGGCGTCAGATCGACGTCCGCGTGTCGATCGTTCCCACCGTGTTCGGCGAGCGCGCCGTCATGCGCATCCTCGACAAGGGCACCGCGATGATGGGCCTTCAAGAGCTGGGCATGCTGCCCGACACGCTCGCCAAGTTCCGCAAGCTCATCCACATCCCGCACGGCATCATCCTGGCCACGGGACCCACCGGCTCTGGAAAATCCACCAGCCTCTACGCCGCGCTTCAGGAGATCTGGTCGCCTACCACCAACATCCTCACCATCGAGGACCCCGTGGAGTACCAGGTCGGCGGCATCGGCCAGATCCAGGTGCGGGCCAACATCGGCCTCACGTTCGCAAACGGCCTGCGCAGCATCGTGCGGCAAGACCCCGACGTCATCATGGTCGGCGAAATCCGCGACCACGAGACCGCCGAGATCTCGATCCACGCCGCCCTCACCGGGCACCTCGTGTTCAGCACCCTGCACACGAACGACGCCGCCGGCGCGATCACGCGACTGCTGGACATGGGCGTCGAGCCGTACCTCTGCGCCAGCTCTCTGGTGGGCGTCGTCGCCCAGCGGCTCGTCCGCCGCGTGTGCCTTGCCTGCGCCGAGGAGGATCACCCCAGCCCCGACGCCCTCAACGCAATCGGCATCACCGAGGAAGACCTCGCCAAGGGGACCAAGTTCAAGCGCGGCAAGGGCTGCGAGAAATGCGCCGGAACGGGCTTCAAGGGACGGCAAGGCCTCTACGAACTGCTCTTCGTGGACGAACAGATCCGGCACCTCACCGTCGATCGGTCCTCCGCGAGCGTGATGAAACAGCACGCAGTCCATAATCAAGGCATGCGCACGCTCCTGGGCGACGGGAAGCTCGCGGTCCTTTACGGACGGAGCACACCCGAAGAGGTCCTGCGCGTGTGCCAACGGGAGGAGTTCTAACCCGTGGCAGGCCTCACATTCGCCTACACGGCACTCGAACCCTCGGGGCGCAGGCGCACCGGCATGGTCGATGCCCCCGATCGCGAGGCCGCCATCGCGCGGCTGACTTCCGAGGGCGCGTTCGTGGTGGACATCAAGGTCCAGGAGGCCACGATCCGGGAACGGGCGACCACGGGCCGCATCCCTCGCACCGACCTCGCCCTGTTCACGCGCCGCCTGTCCGACCTCGCCACCGCCGGCATGCCGCTGGACCGCGCGCTCCAAGTGGTCTCCGAGCAGTCGGAGAACGCCCAACTCGCTAAGATCGCCGCGGCGGCCCTGGGCGACGTGCGCACCGGCCTCCCGGTTTCCCAGGCGCTCGCCAAGTACCCGAAACACTTCCCCGACGTGTACACCCAAACCCTGCGCGCAGGGGAGGCGTCGGGCCAGTTCCCTGAAGTCGCCTCGCGCCTCGCCGACTTCCAAGAGATGGAGGTCACGCGGCGCAGCCAGATCGTGTCCGCACTGATCTACCCCGGCGTGCTGACCCTCACCGCCGTGTTCGTGGTCACGTTCCTGCTCACGTTCGTCGTGCCCCGACTCGCGGGCGTGTTCGCCGACCTCGGCGACAACCTGCCGATGACCACAAAAATCCTGCTCGGACTCACCGAGTTCCTCACCAAGAAGGGCTACCTGGTGCTAGGCGGGGTCGTGGGCGCATACGTGCTGTACCGCGCGTGGTCCGCGACCGAAACTGGCGCGATGGCGCGGGACCGCATGATCTTCCAAATGCCGCTTGCGGGCAAGGTGATCCAAAAGGCGGTTGTGTCGCGCTTCGCCCGCGTGTTGGGCACCCTCGTGTACGGCGGCGTGCCGATCCTCGAGGCGCTCAAACTCGCCGGCATGGCGGCGGGCAACCGCGTGTTCCAACAGGGCAGCGAGCGCGTCGAGCACGACGTCCGCGAAGGGCGCCCGATTGCGGACGCGATGCGGGATTCCGGGGCGTTCCCACCGGTGCTCACCCACATGGTCGCGATCGGCGAGGAGACGGGCGATCTGCCCAAGATGCTCGGCCGTGTGTCAGACAGTTTGGACTTCGAGGTGGACAATGGCATGCGCCGCCTCACCGCCCTCGTGGAGCCGATCATCGTGCTCGCCATGGGCGCATTCGTCGGTTTCGTCGTTCTTTCGGTGCTGCTGCCCATCTATGCGGCGCAGGACCTCGTGCACTAACCAACAGGATGGAAACAACCCCCATGAAACACCAGAGACTAGGGCGCGGCTTCACGCTCATCGAGCTTCTCGTCGTGATCCTGATTCTCGCGATCCTTGCCGCACTGATCGTGCCCAGGGTCGTGATGCGCCAGGGCGATGCCAAGCGCGCCAAAGCCGCCGCGGACATCGCGACGCTCAGCGGCCTGCTCCAGGCGTACAAACTGGACAACGACCACTTCCCGACCACAGACGAGGGCCTCCAAGCCCTGCGCGTGGCCCCAGCCGACGCCACGAACTGGCGCGGACCCTACACCACCAGGCCCATTCCCACCGACCCCTGGCAAAGCGAGTACGTCTACGAGTACCCGGGTGCCAGCGGCGACGACTCGTACGTGCTGATCTCCTATGGCGCGGACGGGGCGCCGGGCGGCGAAGGACTAGACAACCAGGACATCACCGAGGGCGTTGACGAGAACTGACCGAGCGTTCACATTGATCGAGCTCAGCGTCGTGATCGTTCTGGTCGCTCTGCTGGCCTCGGCGGTCGCGCCCAACCTGAGCGCGATGAAGCGGAGCCGCATCGAACGCGAGTTTCCGATCGCCGCGTTGCGCCTGGCGCTCACCGCACGCGAGACCGCGATCTCGGACGGCCAGTCCTGCGCCCTGATGTTCGGCGACCAACTCCGCGTACTGCAGATGGTGCGCGCCGACCTCGAATCGGGCACCGACGCGGCCCTTGCGGAGATCTCGCTCAGCCCCGAAGTTGAAACCGGTCGGCTCGATCTCGCCGGCCGCGAGTCGAACAGCTCCGACTGGAGGCTCACGTTCTATCCCGACGGCACATGCGACGGCGGCGGGGTCGAGTTTCGACGCGGAGACCGGTCGTTCGCGCTTGTCATCGACCCTGCGTCCGGCGCCGCGCGCATCGTGGACGGCCAACTTCCGGACAGCTCCGGCGACCGCTGGCAGGCGGGGGAGATCGAACATCACCTATAACCGCCGGTGTTGGGCAGGGTTCACGCTGATCGAGGCCTTGGCCGCGGTCGCGATCGTCGGCATCGGCCTCACCAGCGTGCTGGGCGCTCTGGGCGCCATGGCCAACGGCGAAGCGCGCGCTAAAGAGGTCGAGGCCATGTACCGCCTCGCCAGCGACAAGTTCGAGGAGATGGCCGCCACCCGCGAGTACCTGACGTCCGCCACGAACGGCGACTTCAAGGACATCGGCGAACTGCGGTTCATCTGGTCGGCAGAGGTCCAGCCCACCGGCATCGAAAACCTCGACGGCCTGGTCGTGACCGTCGAGCGCGAGAGCCGGAACTCGCCGATCCAAGCCCAGGTCAGCGGCCTGGTGTACAACGCACCCATCGACACGGGAGGCGCGCAATGACGCGGCGCGCATTCTCCCTCGTCGAGCTGCTCATGGCCGTCGCGATCATCGGCGTGGTGTCCGCCGCACTGGCCCAGGGGTTTATCGTCGGCAACGACTTCGGGCAGCACCTCGAAAACGCGCGGCGGGAGCAAAGCCAGCGGCTGTCGTTCGAGGCGCGCGTGCGCACCCTGCTCGAGGCCGCGTGGCTCTCCGCCGACGAAACCGACCCCTACTCCTACTTCGTGGCGTCCGTGGGCGGAAGCGCGGCGGCCGGCGGCGGCAACACCGGCGGCGGGAATGCCGACACCCTCACGTTCACGGCCTCCAACCTGCCCGCCTCCTCCGGGTACCTCACGAACACCGGCGACGACTTCGACACCCTCAACCAGGACTTCGGCCCCCAGGGCGGCACCACGGAGATCGCCCTGACCCACACGGCCTACGGCGAGCCTGGCGACCGCACCGGGCTGTTCATCCGCGAGCAACGGCCCGCCGACGGCGATCCCACCCAGGGCGGCTACGAGACCGTGATGGACGCCGACGTCGCCACCATCCGCTTCGAGTTCTTCGACGGCCAGCAGTGGATGACCGATTGGGACTCCGGCGTCGCAGGCCAACACCGCCTCCCAGCCGCCGTTCGCGTGTACTACACCCTCACCGACCAAGACACCGAACACGCCTTCACCGTGCGCCTTCCCCTCAGCGACGTAACCCCCAACAACCCCGCCGGCGTGGGAGGAGGAGCGTGATGGCATCAGGGATCAGGGATCGGAAGTCAGGGATCAGAGATCGGACGTCAGGGATCAGAGATCGGGGATCGGGGATCGGGGATCGGAAGCCGGAGGCCCTATCCGGTCTGATCCCCGATCCCAGATCCCTGATCCCAGATCCTCTATCCGGTCTGATTCCCGATCCCAGATCTCTGATCCCTGACGTCCGATCCCCGATCCCTGACGTCCGATCTCTGATCCCTGATCCCCGATCCCGGCGAAGCCAGCGCGGCGGCGTGTTCGTGATCGCCCTCGCGGTCCTCGCGGGCCTCGTGGCGGTCGTGGTGAGCATCGCGGCCACCCAGCGCGCGGCCTACCACGCCGCAACCAACCGCATCGAGGCGCGGAGGGCCGAGATCGCCGCGTTCTCGGGACTCCAACGCGCCCTCGCCGAGTTCGCAACGCAGGATGCCAACATCGCCACGCAACAGGACGCCTGGGCGGTGCTCAGCCAATTCGGCCAAGAGCGGTTCGTGGTGGGCACCGACGACTTCCGGCTCGAGGTCGTGGACGCCTCCGGGTTCATGAACCTCAACACCATCGACGAGGACCAACTGCGCAACCTGCCCCTCACCACCGAGCAGATCGACTCGATCCTCGACTGGCGAAGCTCCAACCGGGACCCGCGGCCCGAGGGCGGGAAGGACGAGTTCTACAACAACCTCTCCGTGCCGTACAACGCGAAACTGGGCAACTTCGACTCCGTGGACGAACTGCTGCTCGTGCGCGGCTTCACCCCCGCCGTGCTCTACGAAGTGCAAACCGACATCGTGAGCACCTCGACCATCACCCAGGGCAACACGCAGGCGCCACCCATCCTCGCAGAGATCCTCACCGCAGACTCGCAGTCGAGCAACACAACCGCAACCGGCGAGACCAAGCTCAACATCAACAGCAACACCGTCACCATGGGCGCCCTGATCCAACGCGGCTTCCCCCCGCCCCTCGCGCTCGAACTCACGCGGCGGCGCCCCTACGCCACGCTCGGACAAGTGCTGCAGGCGCCGGGCGTCAACAGCCAGAACGCGGCGCTGATCCTCGACAACCTGACCCTCGCCGGCGGCACGCAGCAGACGGGCAAGATCAACGTCAACACCGCCCCCGAGACCGTGCTCGCCGCGATCCCCGGCATGCAGCCCGACTTGGCGGCCGCGCTCGTGTCGCGCCAACAGACGCCCCTCCAAAGCCTGGGCGAACTGCTCGCAGTGCCCGGCTTCTCGCTGCAGGTGCTCCAGCAGACGGCGGACCGCTTCACGGTCGGTTCGCAAACCTTCATCGCGCGCATCGAGGGTCGCGCCGGACGCGCGCGGCACCTTCTCGAAGCGACCATCTCCCTCGAAAACGGCGCCGTCCGCGTGCTGAAGGTGCGCCGGCCGCCCTTCGCCGACATGACCGCCCGATGGGGCTGGGACGCCACGCCGACCAACGACGTGATCATCACCGAGAACCCATGAGCCAACGAACCCTCCATCCGCTGCCCGTTGTGTGCTGGTCGCCCGGCCACCTCGCCGCGTACGACCCCGTCACGCGGCAAACGCACTCCGCCGACAGCGCTGGAGCCCTCGCCGGTATGCTCGGATCCGGTCGCGAGGTCATCGCCGCGATCTCCAGGCGCAACGCGTTCGTGCGCACCGCCCGCGTGCCCAACGCACCGCACGCCGAGGTGCGCCAGGTGCTGTCGCTGACGATCGGCAACCACATCCCCGTGGCCGCCGACGCGCTCGCGTACGACTTCTATCTCACCGACGACGTCAACGCCGAGGGCCGGCTCGCCGTGATCGGGGCTGCACACATCGACACCCTGGCCAAGGTCCACGCGGAGCTCGGCGGCGCGGGCCTTCGGGTGTCGCGCATTCTTCCCGTGGCCTTTGGTGCCGAGAGACTGGCCGCCCACGCCGGCATCTCGCACGGCGCCGTGGCCGAACTCACCGACGAAGGGCTCTGCGTCGAACTGATCGCCGACGGACAGGTGCGCTACAGCCGCGTGGTGCCCGCACCCGACAACGCCGCCGAAACCGCCGAAACCATCGCGCGCTCGTTCGCGATCGCCGGCCTCCCACCAGGCCCGGTGCTCGCCGCGGGCGGGCTGAACCTCCCCACCGCCCTGAACACGGTCGAGCGCGCCGTGGAGGCACTGGCCGCGGACGGCGCCTCGATCCCCATCACGCTCGAGACGCCCGATGCGATCGCCGCGCGCCAGCGGGGGCTCGAAGCGGGCCGCAACCGCATCGCCGTCGTGCTGGTGCTCGCCGCCATCGCCGTGGGCGCCCTGCTCTACGCGGACTTCTCCGCCGCCGCCGCCGTCGCGTCCAAGCACGAGGGACAGTTCCAAACCGGCCTGCGCAAACTCCGCGCGGAGAACACCAGCGTGCAGGCGAGAACCGCCGCCGCCGAAAAGCTCTCCCTCACGCTCCAGCGCGCGTTCAACCCCGCACAACCGTTCTCCGACGTGCTCGGCGTGATCGCGTCGAAGGCCCCTGAAGGCGTGTGGCTCAACGGCGTGACCCTCGAGCGCGGCAAACCCCTGCTCGTGAGGGCCACGGCGAAGCAAAACGAAGCGGTGTCCGCGTATCTCGATTCGCTCCGACAAACCCAGGGGACCGCACCGGGCTCCGCGCAACAGCTCCCGCGGTTCCGAGACGTCAAATTGGTGGTGGCCAACAACTCCACCATCGAAACCACCCCCGTGGTGCTCTTCTCGGTGTCCGCCTACTCGATCGGCAACCTTCCGCTCGTGGAGACCAAGGGGCGCACAAGATGATCAACAGTTCGTTCAGCAACAACCGGACATGGCGGGGCTTCACGCTCACCATGGGCGTGATCCTCGTGGTTCTCGTGGGCGCCTACGCACTCGTGCCCCGACCCCGAACCGTGCACACCGACGCCGACCGGGCCCGCGCCGAGGCCGAGGTGCTCGCCAGCACCAAAACCCTCGAGGCCCGCTTCGACAAGGCCCGTGCCATTTCAGCCCAATTTCTGTGGACCGAAGTTCCCGACGCCATCGCCCCCAAAGCGCTATCGATCGTGACCGAGGCGGCGAAGACAAACCAACTCAAGATCAGCGCGTTTCGGCCGCAAAAGCCCGCCGTCAGCGCAGGCCTTGAGGAGTCGCACTACGTGGTGGCCGTCGAAGGGCGCTTCCCCGCCGTTGCCACCTTTCTCAAGGCGGTGGAAACACCGGAGAACCGTTTGGCAGTAGACCTGTTTCAGGTGACCTCCGCAGATGGTGCGACGGATACGGTGACCGCGACCGTCGGGCTCGTGGCGTTTCGAGAGCCCAAGGTGGCAACAAGATAATGGCTATCAGCAGACCTGTTCTCTACGGCTTGATCGGCATCATCGCCTTCGCGGGGTGGTACCTCACCGAGCCCGACAACGGCGCGACTTCCAAGGCCGCAAAACCCAAATCCGCCGCCTCGAAGGGCAAGGACAACGGCGTGATGTTCACCGACCAGGACTACAAGGCGCGCTACGCGGCATTGGACGCTTCGATGCCCAACGTGTTCAAACCGATCGTGGCCCGCTCGACGGGTCCCAGCTCGGAACTCCTGTCGCCGAACTCGATCCCCGCGGACTTCGCCGGCGGAGACCCCAACTGGATCTACACGGGCATGGCCACCGTTGACGGCCTCGCGATGGGCCTGGTGGAGAACGGCGCGTCCGGCGACGGGGAATTTCTCACGATCAGCCAACACTGGAAGAAAGCGCGCGTGCTGAAGATCACGGCCGAAGCGCTGGTCATGGAATCGGATCGGGGCGTGATCCGCACGATGACCCTCAAGAATTACGACGACGTGCTGCCCCCGATACCAACCGAGGGCATCGTCGAGCCGGTGAACCCCCTGCAGGGTCCCATCGGCGATGGAAACGGAGTGGCCGTACGCCCGACAACGGCGCGACCCTTAGGAAGCAACGGAGCGCCCACGGAGACCTCGGATGAACACTAAACTGCTATTGATCTGCATTGTCGCGCTGATCGTCCCGCTTGCGGGCGCCCAGTTCGATTTCGGCTTGGGCCAAACCGGCACCAGCACGCCTTGGACGGAGTTCAACCTGAACCCGAAGACCAAGGTCAAACTGGACTTTCGGAACGCGAACACCGACATGGTGCTGGCGTTCTTCCAGCGCACGACCGGCATCACGATCGTCAAGGATCCGGGGTTCTCAGGGCCCATCACGGTCACGAGCGCAAGCGAGGTCAGCCTCAACGAGGCGTTCCAAATCCTCAACACTGTCATGACCCTCAAGAACTTCGAGCTCAAGAAGGAGGGCAACCTTCTGGTGATGCGCGCCAAGCCACAGCGCAACGCGGGCGGCCGCGGCCAGTTCGACCCCACCTCGATGTTCCCGCCCGGCATGGACATGACGCAGTTCCAGCAGGCGCCCATCGTGCTGCACGTGTACCCGATCAAGTTCGCCAACGCCGCGCAGGTCGCCCGCGTGCTCAACGAGGTGTTCATCCAGCAGCAGTCCACCGACCCGATGACGCAGATCATCCAGCAGATGCAGCAGCGCGGCGGCATGAACCGGGGTGGCTTCGGGGGCATGCAGCGGGGCGGTTTTGGCGGCCGCGGCGGCGCCACGGGCACGTCCAACGTTCGCGCGTCCTCGGACGACTACAGCAACACCGTGATCGTCAACGCGCCGGAGAAGGAGCAGGCCCAGGTCGCGTCGCTGATCAAGGAGATCGACAGGCAGACCGATCAGCCCCTCCAGCCCCGCGTTTTCAAGCTTGAGTTCGCCTCGTCCGACATCGTGGCGCCCATCGTGAACAACGTGCTGATCGCCAACGCCCCCAAGGGCCGCGGCGGGCAGGGCTCGCAACAGGTGCCCATCGAGCAGCGCTTCCAGCAGGCGTTTCGGTTCGGCAACGCCCAGTCGGCGTTTGGGAACGTGGTGTCCGATCCGCGGACCAACTCGCTGATCGTCACCGCCACCGAAGAGAATCTCGTGCTGGTGGAGAAGGTCGTCAAGGAGCTCGACACAGAGGTCGTGTACGAGAACTCCACGTTCGTGTTCCCGCTGTCCAACGCGCGGGCCGACTCGATCGCAACGCTCCTGCAACAGGCGTTCGGCACCCGCGGAACCACCACCGGCAACCGCAACACGGGGCAGACGGGCCAGCGCACCACCACCAACAACCGCAACAACCAGAACAACCG
>CAYJMZ010000035.1:0-6009 GCA_964370995.1 uncultured Fimbriimonadaceae bacterium
CAAGTCGGCGGGGTGAATGGCGGCGAGCAAGCTCGCGCACTCCCAAGCCGGACCGTAAGTGCCACAATCCGCCATGCTGGCCACCGACTTGTGGGAAGGTCGAACGGGGGGCGCGCGGGCGCTTCGGGCCGTCCTCACCCCCTTGTCGTGGCTGTACGCGGCGGGGTGGCGCGCCTATCTCGCCCTCTACCGGCTCGGGCTCAAGCGGGCCGCGGAACCTCACCGGCCGGTGGTGTGCGTCGGCAACCTCGTGGCGGGCGGCGGCGGCAAGACCCCCGTCGTGATCCACATCGCCCACGTGCTGCGCGGGATGGGGCGCGAAGTGGTGGTGGGCTGCAGCGGGTACGGGGGACCGAAGGAGCGGGGCGCGAACCTCGCACCCGACGGCCCCCTGCTCGCCTCGGAGTGGGGCGATGAGTCCGCACTGTTGCGCGAACGCCTGCCGGACGTGCCCTTGATCGTGGGCCGTGCGCGCGTGCACGCCGCGGAGTTGTGCGAACAACACCACCCCCGCGCCGTGCTGCTGATGGACGACGGGTTTCAGCATTTGCCCCTTCTCAAGCACCTGAGCATCGTGCTGGCCCCTCGGGGCGCCAACCGCCGATGCCTGCCGGCAGGCCCGTTGCGCGAGCCCCTGAGCTCCCTGGGGCGCGCCGACCTGGCCCTGCCTGGGAAGTTTGAAGTGGTCGACGATCCCGTGCAGGGCGGCGACCTCAAAGGCCCGATTTCGGCGATGTGCGCCATCGGCGACCCGCGCAGGTTCTTCGACGCGCTGCGGGAAGCCGGCTCGTTCCCCGACCCCTGCGTCGCGCTGCCCGACCACGACCCCTTGACCGAGGGTAACCTCCTCGAACGCGTGCCGAGCGATCGGCCCGTGGCGGTGACCGCCAAGGACTGGGTCAAGCTTCGCGAACGACCCGACGCGGACCGGCGCAAGTGGATCGTGGTGAGGCACGCGGTTCACATCGAGCCGGCTGAGGCATTCCAAACATGGCTCTCGGACAGGCTCGCAGATGTTGATTCGCAAGGCGCTTGAACGCAAACTGGGAGCCCTGGCCTTTACGTGGGGTCAGTGGCGCTACGGCCGGCTGACCTGGCAACAGGCCGAACGCTCGGGAGAGCGGCTCGGCGATTTCTTCTTCTACGTGTCCGCGAAGCACCGCAACCGGGCTCGATCGAATCTGGCCATGGCCATGCCCGAACTCTCGCCGGAGGAGCGGGAGGCCATCGTGCGGGGCGTGTTCCGGCACTTTGGACGAGTGGTCACCGACTTCTTGCGCACCCCGGTCCGCACGCGCGAGGAGGTGCTCGAATCGGTGGAGATTGTGGGTTTCGAGCACTTTGAGGAAGCCAAGGCCATGGGAAAGGGGATTCTGGTCGTGACGGGCCACATCGGCAATTGGGAGCGGGGCGCCCAATGGTTCCGCCTCACGCACGAACCCTTGCATGTGGTGGCGAGAGATGCGAACGATCCGGAGCTGCAGGCTTTGGTGGCGAAGATCCGCACGCAAGCGGGCGCCGTGGTTCTGTCGCGGGGCAATGCGGTGCGGGGGATCCTTGAGACCCTGAAGGCCAACAAGCCGATCTGCCTGTTGGTCGATCAGAACGCGGACGAGGTGTTTGTGCCGTTCTTTGGCAAGATGGCGGGATCCGTCCAGGGGCCCGCCGTGCTGCACGACCGCACGGGTGCGCCAGTCCTGCCGGTCTATCTCCTCCGCGTCGGCCCCGGCAAGTACCGCTACGAGATCGAACCGATCCTCGAAAAGATCGAGGGATACGAGGACGTCCCCGAGGGGATGACGCGCGCGATCGCGGCTTCCCTGGAGCGCAAGATCCGCGAGTACCCCGACCAGTGGCTGTGGATCCACGATCGCTGGCGGTCGGCGCGGAGGCGTGGACTGCTGTGAGCGCGCCGCGCGTGCTCCTGGTGAGGTTCTCGGCCATTGGGGACTGCGTGATGGTCTTGCCCGCCGCGGCCGCGATTCGAACGAAGCACCCAAACGCCCATCTCGTGTGGGCCGTGGAGAGCCGGTGTGAACCGGTGCTGGACACAGCCAGCCTGCTCGACCGCGTGCATGTGCTGCCCCGGGCGCTGTGGAAGCGGCGGCGCTGGTCGCCGAGAACCTGGAGGCAGCAACTGCTGGCGTACACCTCGTTGCGGGCGGAGCGCTTCGACTGGGGCATCGACTTCCAGGGCCACAGCAAGACTGCTCTGTTGCTGCGCCTGGCTCGGCCGACCCGATCGATCTCGGCGCCGGGCACAGATCCGCTTGCCAGAATCCTCAATCCGCAGACCCCTTTGCCGTGGCCTGAGATGCACCGCGTGGAGGCCAATCTGGCCCTGCTCGCGGAGTTCGGCGAGTTTGGGAACCACGTTGAATGGCCGCTTCCCACACTCTCAGGCGAGGCTGCGAAGGTTGGGAGCCTTGTTCCGTCGGGGCCGTTTGCGACCCTGGCAACCGGCGCGGGAGCTCGAGACAAGCTCTATCCCGCGGCGCATTGGGCCGAGGTCGCCTCGGGGTTGCTCGCTCAGGGGTTGGGAGTGGTTTGGCTGGGGGGGCCCGGGGACCCGGAGCCGCAGGTCGCCGGCACGGTGTCGCTCGTGGGGCGGCTCAGCCTGCGCGAGTCGATGGCCGCGATCGCCGCGAGCCGGGTGCATGCGGCGGGGGACACGGGCATGGGGCATCTTGCGGCTGCGCTTGGCGTACCCGTGGTGTCCGTGTTTGGGCCGATGAGCCCGGCGGTCTACCGGCCATACACGCCGCTTGGAAGGGTGTTGAACCGGGACGGCGTTCCGGGGCGCGTCCGTCCGGAGGAGGTCGTCCAGGCGGCCATGGAACTCGTGCATGAGCGATCGACCGCGATACCTCGTTAGCCGCCTGTCGTCCTTGGGCGACGTGGTGTGTTCGCTGCCCGCGGCGGCTGCGCTCAAGCGCGGCGTGCCGGGCTGCGAGATCACGTGGGCCGTCGATCCGCGCTTTGCGGGCATCGTGGAGTGCTGCTCGGCGGTGGACACGGTCGTGCCGGTGAAACCCGGGCTCGACCCCCGGACGTGGCCCCGGATCGAGGGCGCCTTTGAGGCGGCGGTGGACCTCCAGGGCTTGCTCAAGAGCGCGCTGGTGGTTGCGAGGGCGCACGCCACGCGCAAGCTGGGCTATCACTGGCAGCGGGAGGGCTCGTGGCTGTTCTCGCAGGCCGTGACGCCCGACCCGACCTCGTACCACGTGGTGGACCAGTACGTCGATGTCGCCCGCGCCGCCGGAGGGGTGGCAGATCGCGCGGAGTTCGCCCTCGCCCCCCGTGCGGAGGCCGTTGCGAGCGTCGGGGCGCTGGTGCAAGGCCCCTACGCAGTGTTCAACGCCGGCGCGGGCTGGGTCGCCAAGCGCTGGCCGCCGGGGCGGTTCGCCACGCTTGCGGATCGCGTTCATGGCGCCGGCGTGCGCGTGGTGCTCATCGGAGGTCGCGCCGAGGCGGACCGGGCGGCGGCCGACGAGGTGCTGGCCGCGTGCGCCGAGCCTCCGCTCGACCTCGTGGGCCGCACGACCGTGCACGAGTTGGTCGCACTGCTCGCGGGCGCACGGTTCCACGTGGGCGGCGACACGGGCTCGTCGCACATTGCCGCGGCGCTAGGGATTCCCGCTGTGGGCCTGTACTCGATCACACGCCCCCAACGCTCGTGCCCCTACGGCCAGATCCAGCGTTGCCACTACGATCCCGACGCGCTCGGAAATATCGGGGTGGACGCGGTTTGGGATACCCTGCAGGGCGTCATGGAGGATTCGGTTTGACACTCGACGAGGCGCTCCGACTCAGGCGGGGCCGCAGGTTGGTGTTCACCAACGGCGTGTTCGATCTGCTGCACGCGGGCCACGTGCGTTGTCTTGCGCAGGCGCGTGCCCTCGGGGATCTTCTGGTGGTCGGCGTGAACTCCGATGCCTCGGTGCGCGCCTTGGGCAAGGGCCCGAACCGCCCGATCCATGCCGAGGACGACCGCGTGGAAGTGCTCGAAGCCCTTCGTTTCGTCGATGGCGCCGTGCTTTTCGACGAGTCCACCCCCCTTGTCTTGATCGAAGCGCTGAAACCCGAAGTACACGTCAAGGGAGGCGATTACAGTGAAGAGGACCTGCCCGAGTCGCCGTTGGTGAGATCGTACGGCGGCGAGGTGGTCATCATCCCGCTCTTGGAGGGACGCTCAACCACAGAGACCCTGCGAAGGGCCGGCCTGGAATGACCTTGTTTGACGCGGATATCGGCGAACGCTGGCTGTTCTGCATGACCCACCCCGACGACGAGATCTCGATCTGCGCGTGGATCAGGCGGTTGACCGATGCCGGGGTGGACGTGTTCCTGAGCTGGACGCACAGCACCCCCAAGCGGGAGGCCGAGGCGCGCGCCGTGGCGAGGTGGCTCGGGGTGCCGCACGATCGCCTGCAGTTCTTCCACGCGGTGGACGGTCGTATCGTGGACGATCTCGAAGGGCTGATCGAGCCGTTCGAGCGGATGATGCGGCAGGTCGCGCCGACCCGGGTCGCCTGCGGCGCGTTCGAGCAGGGACACCTCGACCACGATTCGACCAATTTCCTGGTCAACGCTACGTTTTCCGGCCCCGTGCTGGAAATCCCGTTCTATCACACCTATCTCAGGCGTTTGCAGACGATCAACCGTTTCTCCGATCCCGCGGGCGAGGAGGTGCTGGCGCTCAACCCGAACGAGCGAGCGTTCAAGAACGAGCTCAGCAGGGAGTATCCGAGTCAGAACATCCGCCGGGTGCTGTGGTGGTACGAGGTGTGGCAGGGCGTGAGGTTTCGCCCGATGGTCCTGCGTAAGACCGAGCGCATGCGTCTGCAGACCCATCGGGACTTCCTGACCCCCAACGCGCCCGAGCCTCTCGCGCTCAGGGTGCGGGCGTCGCGGCCGTGGTCGCGCTGGGAGGCGGCGGTGAGGCCCCTGATGCACCGGGTCTTGTAGCGATGATTGCCTTTCGGGCCCGTTACCGTCTACGCTGAAGCCTGTGTTTCGGCGCTTGATGCAACAGGTGGATCGGCTTACGGGCCGAGGGGTGATCGACGATGAGCTCTACGGCGAACTGGAGGAGCTGCTGCTTCAGGCGGACACCAACATCCACACGGTTGGAACCATCCTTGACGAGCTAAGAAAGGAAGTTCGCGAGCAGCGGGTGCAGAACGCCGGCGAGGTCAAAGACGCCCTGAAGCGTGCGATTACCAAGCGCTTCGACCAGCCGTCCGCGGTGGGACTCGACATGTCCGACGAGCCCCCGACCGTGTTCTTGTTCGTCGGGGTCAATGGCTCGGGCAAGACCACCACGATCGCCAAGGTCGCGCACTTGCTCAAGCGTCGGGGGTTCTCCGTGCTGATGGCCGCGGGGGACACGTTCCGCGCCGGCGCGATCGAGCAGTTGGCCGTTTGGGCCGAGCGGATCGGCTGCGAGTTGGTGCGGAATCAGGCGGGCGGAGACTCCGCGGCGGTGCTGTTCGACGCGATCACGGCCGCAAAGGCGCGCGGGATCGATTTCGTGTTGTGCGACACCGCGGGCCGACAGCACAGCAAGGGCAACCTGATGGCCGAGCTGCAGAAGGTGTCCGGCGTCGCGAAGAAGGCGCTGGGCCGCAAGCCCGACGAGATCCTGCTCGTGATCGACGCCACGACCGGCCAGAACGCGATCCGCCAGACCGAAGAGTTCAAGAAGGCCGCCGGAATCACAGGGCTCGTGATCACCAAACTCGACGGCACTTCCAAAGGAGGCGCCCTGCTCGGCGTGTACGACCGCTTCAAGGTCCCCATCAAACTCGTTGGAATGGGTGAAAAGGTCGAGGACCTGCTCGACTTCAAGCCTGAGAGGTTCGCAGAGAACTTGTTCGACTAGCGTCGGGGATCGGAGATCGGGGATCAGGGATCGGGGATCGGGGATCGGGGATCAGGGATCGGGGATCGGGGATCAGGGATCGGGGGGGGGGGGGGGGGGGGCGCGGGCCGCGGGGGGGGGGGGGG
>CAYJMZ010000035.1:6019-15194 GCA_964370995.1 uncultured Fimbriimonadaceae bacterium
CCCGGGAAGGGGGTATGGGGAGCGGAGACTGGGGACTGGGGCTCCGGTCCGTCCCCCGCTTCCCGATCCCTGATCCCGATCCGATCCGATCCGATCCGATCCCCGATCCCCGATCCCCGATCCCTGACTAAACCAGCTTGCGGAATTGGTGCTTGCCAACTCGAAGGACCTTGCCTTTGAGGTCGGCGGCGGGCATGGACGCCATGGGCTCGGTGAGTTTCTCCTCGTCGAGGCGAACCGCGCCGGCCTGCATCAGCTTGCGGGCTTCGGTGTTGCTCCTGGCGAGCCCGAGGGTGGCCACGAGAGCCGCGATCGGCACGGCGCCGCCGCCCACCAACTCGGCAGGGATGGCGACCTCCTCTGCTTCCACGGGCTGCTTGCGCTCGCTGAACGTGCGCACGAAGTACGCATCGGCCTGCGCGGCGGCCTCGGGAGAGTGATAGAGCGACACGATCTCGCGGGCGAGGCGCTGCTTGACGTCGCGGGGATTCACGGTGCCCGCGGCGGCCTGCCCGCACAGGGCGAGCGCCTCCTCGAGGGGCACGTCGGTGCACAGCTCGAACCAGTTGGACATCAGTTCGTCGGGGATCGACATCGTCTTGCCGTACATGTCGTTGGGTGCGTCGACGATCGACACGTAGTTGCCCAGCGACTGGCTCATCTTCTCCTTGCCGTCCGTGCCCACGAGCAGCGGGCTGAGGATCACCACCTGCGGCTCCATATCGAACTGCGCCATGAGGGTGCGGCCCATGAGGTTGTTGAACTTCTGGTCGTTGCCGCCGAGTTCGATGTCGGCCTTCATTGCCACGGAGTCGTACGCCTGGCACAGGGGGTACAGGATTTCGTGAAGGGCGATGGGGCGTTGCTCAGCCAGCCGGTTCGTGAAGTCGTCGCGTTCGAGGATGCGCGCGACCGTGGTGCGCCCCGCGAGGCGGATCACGTCTTCGAAGGTCATCACCCCGAGCCAGTCCCGGTTGAACAGGATCTCGGTATTGTCGGGGTCGAGGATCTTGTAGATCTGGGTGCTTACGGCCTCGACGTTGGCCTGAACCTCTTCGCGGGTGAGTTGCGGGCGCGTCTTGTTTTTCCCGCTGGGGTCCCCGATTTGGGCGGTGAAATCCCCGATGATGAGGCACGCGGTATGCCCCAGACGCTGGAAGTCGCGCAGCTTGCGCAACACCACGGCCCAACCCAGCGTGACGTGCCCGACGGTGGGATCGACGCCGAGCTTGACGCGCAGCTTCCGCCCCGATTTCAGCTTCCTCTCAAGGTCTTCCTCGCTGATGATCTCGGTCGTCGCACGCCGCAGAGTTTGGATTTGGGCTTCAAGGCTCATCGGGGGAAGGTTACCGGGAATCGGGGCTTCGGAGGTTTCACGCAAAGGCGCAAAGGTCGCAAGGGGGCACCACGGACCACTCTCCCCTGGCGGCCTTTGCGCCTTTGCGTGAAACCCCACGAGCCCCCGCTAGACGAACTGAAACTCCGGCGAGCCGAAGATCAGGCGGCTGATGGCGGCGCTCGTGGCGTTGGCATTGGCGCGGGTCACGGCGCCCCCGCTGGCTTTTTGGGCGGCGGCCACGAGTTGGGGTTTCTTCGAGGCCGCTAGCGGAGCGTCGAAGATCGACAGGAGAGCGTCGACGGCGCCTTCCGGCGTGGGGTTGTCGGCGAACAGAGGGTAGGCGTCGAAGCGGAATCGGAACTGACGCTGCCCGGGGGACGCCGACGGGCCCTGGCCAAAGAGCGCCTCGGCCCACTTGATGCGCTCAACCATGGTGGCTGAGGAGATCCACGCGCGACCGCCGTCCCAGCCGGCCACATCGGGTGGAAACAGCAGGCGCATGCCCATCGAGCTGGCCGCCTGCGTGGCCCCGTTTGCCGGCTGGAGGGCGCGTCGTGCGGCGGCGGCGTCCTGCCCCCGCACTCCCGCACTAAGCGCTTCGCCGATCCCCAACTGGCGACAGGTGGCGACTGTGAAGTCGATTGGGTTCTTGTAGAGGGCGCGTTCGGCCTTGACCGAGTAGAACTCGCTCGAGTTCATGATCGCGCGGAGAAGAACCTGAATGTCGAGGTCCGACTCTCGAAAAGTCTTGGTGAGCCGCTCCACCAACGCGTCGCCGGGGTTGGGGTACGCGAACCACTCCCAAATCTTGGTGACGATGTACTGGGCGGTCCGGGTCTGGGCGCAGAGGTGGGCGATCAAGTCCTCGCCGGTGAGCGCGCCCGACTTTCCGAGCACCGTCTTCAGCCCATCGTCGTGCAGCGCGGGGCGGAAGACGAAGGATGCCCCCGGCTTCCCGCCGCCCCGGGCGACGCGGCCAATGGTCCACCCGGTCAATGCCCGCGCGGCCTCCTGCACGTCCTTCTCGGTGTAGTGCCCCACGCCGAGGGTGAACAGCTCCATGACCTCGCGTGCGAAGTTCTCGTTGGGCTTGCCGCGCACGTTGTACTGGTTGTCGAGCCAGAACAGCATGGCCGGGTCCTGGCTCGCCTCAAGGAGCAGCTTCTGAAACTTGCCTGTCGCGTTGCGGCGAAGCATCTCGTTCTGCTCGGCCATGAGCGGACCTTGGACGACCTTCGCCGCGCTCGTGGCAAAGTGATCGTGCCAGAACAACGTCATCTTTTCCTGCAGGGGGCGTCGCGTGGCGAGGAGCCGACCGCCCCACCAACCCAAGACCGCTGCGACGGGCAAGTTGCCGTTGTCTTGGCGCAGGGTATCCACCTCGAGGGCCCACCCCTCATCGACCGCCGCGTAGTTCAAGAGCTTGTCGATGGCCCCTGCGAGACCGCCTCTGAGGTAGTAGTTGAGTTCGGCCTCGCTGGTGCCCAACCCGAAGCGCCGGAGAAGATGGGCGCCCTTTTCGCGATCGGTGGTCAATGACATGGTTGTTCCCGGGGGCAGTCCTCGATCGGTAGAGACGCGCGTGCGGCCGGCATGTTCATCCACGGGTCGGTCACAAAGCAAAAGGCCCGGTTCGCCTTGCGACGGACCGGGCTCCAGAGTCGTTGAAAGGGCGCCCTAGGCGTCCGCTGCGGTGGACGACTTGTAGGTCGCCTCGTTGATGAACTTGAAAAGCTTGTTGCCCTCAAAGTTGGCGGTGAGAGCGTAGCGCACCTGCTCCCCCGACTTCGTCTTGCGCACCATCTTCATTTTGCGCACCGCGGAATCCGGAACCTCCACGTGAGATCTCGTCTTCAGGTTGTAAAACTGCATTTTGTCCCTCCTCCGGTGCGCGATTCCGTCATCCGCGCTGTCCGGTGTTTGTATCAGGTGTAATCATAACACATTCTCAGGTTCAACGGAACCTAATTTTTTTTTTGATCGTAGCTCTAGGAGTCCATTTCCCCGAACGTGAGGGTCCGTTTGGAACGTCCCCGATGCAGGTCCTTCCGACGAAAACACTCCGGGGACGTCCGTTGCGGGTACTCACGATTCGATCGGGAGGGGGTGGGATGCCGAGGCATCTCGCGAAACAGGGAGACCATGAGGGATAGAAAGGCCAAGGAAGAGTTTGCCCATTGCAACCGTGCTTCAAAATCGGAGGCGTGGGGGTATGAGGACTTTGCCATCCGGCAATTGAGGGCATCTGGATTTCGGATCACCATGCCGCGCGTGCAGGTGATTCGCGCGCTGGGTTTCAGCAATCGTGCCTTGAGCGCCTACGAGATCCACGACGCGATCATCGCCTCAAACGGCAAGATCGACGTGGTGAGCGTGTACCGCATCCTCGCCACGTTGCAGGAGGTGGGATTGATCCACCACATCGGAGTGGTGGACGGGTACCTGCCGTGCCGCCTCGAGGATGCCCACACCGAGGACCTGGAGCACCTCGTCTGTGAGGAGTGCGGCTGCGTGACCGAACTGTCGCTGCCCCCGTCCGTGATCAAGGCCACCACCGAGCAGGCGGAGCGCACCGGATTCAAAGCCACCGGCCTAACGATCGAAATCGTGGGGCTGTGCACGCACTGCCGCGGCGACTAGGCGGCTCTTGGTCGTTGGATCGTTTGTCGTTTGTCGTTTGTCGTTCGGAAGGGAGTCTTCAGGATGGCAAAGGTCCGGATCTCACCGAACTCTGCGTGACACGATCCGAACGACCAACGACCAACGACAAACGACCACAAACCTAGCGGAACGTCACCCGCACGGTCTTGTTCAGCGTGCTGTCCTTGGCGTAGCGCCCGAGTTGAATCGTGCGCTGCTGGCCCCACTGGACGCCCTGCATGGCCTTGGACACGTCCTGGGCGGACTTGATGGACACGTCGCCGAGCTTCTCGATGATGTCGCCCGGGTGGATCCCGAGGCGCGCCGCCACGGAACCGGGCTCGACGGCGATGACGATGGCCCCGCCCACCCGAGCGGGAATCGCCTGCTCCTTGCGCGTGGCCGCATCGATGTCCGTGACCGTCACGCCGAGTTTGGCTTTGCCCTGCCGAAGCGGAGCGACATCCTGGCTGTCTGGGCCGGCGCCCGGGTTCTCGAAGAACCTGTGGATGTCGGGTAGGTCCGGGATGTTGGGGTCCTCAAGCGGGTTCTGACCACGTCGTTGCCGCATCTGAGCTTGCGGCATCTTGGGCGTTGCGGGCGGGGTGCCGAGCTTGACGCTGAGGGTCTTGCTCTGCCCGTCCCGGATCACTTCGATCGGCACGGACTGGCCCGGGCCGTACCGAAGCATCGCGTTCCGCACGTCGCCCTGTTTGCGCACGGCGTAGGTGCCAATCCGCACGATGACGTCGTTCTGCTTGATGCCGGCCGCCGATGCGGGGCCCGTGTTGGGCACCTCGGAAGCCACCGCGCCGCTTTCGACCTTCCAATCCTTCTTCTGGAAACCCTTGAGGTCGTCGGGCAAGATCCCGAGATACCCCCGCTCGACCTTGCCCTTCTCGATGAGCAAGTCTGCAATCAACTTGGCCTGACTGGCGGGGATGGCGAAGCCGATTCCGACCGAGCCGCCAGTCTCGCTGTAGATCGCGGTGTTGATGCCCACCACGTCGCCGTCGATGTTCACGAGCGGGCCGCCGGAGTTGCCTTGGTTGATCGACGCGTCGGACTGAATGAGATCGCCGTAGTTGCGCACCCCCCCGGGCGCGTGTGCGTCGGGAATCAAGCTCTGCCGGGACAGGCCGCTCACGTGGCCGACCGTCATGCTCTTGTCCAATCCGAAGGGCGATCCAAAGGCAATCGCAAACTGCCCCGTTCGCACGGCATCGCTGTTCGCAAACCGCAGGGCGGGCAGGTCCGTGGCCTGGATCTTAACCATGGCGATGTCGCTTTCGGGGGCGCGCACGACCTTGCCGGGGAACTCGCGGCCATCGTCGAGCACGACGGTGACCTTGTCAAACCCGCCGGCGACGTGGTCGTTGGTCATGATCCAGCCGTCTTGGCGGTACACGACGCCCGAGCCTTCGCCACCCATCCGCATGTTCTGTCCGAACACCGAGCGGCCCTTGCCCTCGGAGCGGATGTTGACCACCGAGGGTTCCACGGCCTCCGCGAGGGTCGCGAACGAATGGTCGAGCGCCCGTAGCGTGGCGGTATCTTCGACGGAGAGGTTTGCGGCGGGCTGTACAGCAACCACCGGGGAGGCGAAGGCCGTCGGTACGCCGCGTCCGCCCAACACGGAAGCCATTGCAACCGCTCCAACCACGAGGCCCGCTCCCAACGCCCAGGCCACCGGACCATTGATCTTCTTGCTCAAACTCATTCTAGGTTGTCACCTGTCCTTGTATGGATCGACGTCTAAGACCCGATCCTTGTAACCGTTTCCAACACCGAAGGCACTCCGCGAAGTTCCAAAGCGGGTCGTAAGGCCTCCTCGACCTCAAGGAGGAACTTGCTGAGGATCAGTGCTTTGGCGGCGTCGGTCAGGTCTCCCACCACGCGGAACATGATGCCCCCCGCCTCGCGCACGCCGCTCGAATGTGCCTTGTGACGTGCGTCGTGCTCGGCAGCCCACTCGTAGACCGTCGCGGTGACGAGGCCGTCCGTGAGCCGAACGGCGACCAACCGCCGGCCTTCGCCCCCGACGAGCTGCTTCTCGTGGATCACGAATCCAAAGGGCAGGGTCTTGGGGAACACCGGTTCGAAACCGACGACCGCCTTCACGGACGCCAGGCTCTTGAGCGATTTCGGGGGGGCGCGTTCGATCACACGCATCCCGGTGGTGGCCAACATCTCGCAGCACTTCGGGATCTCGCGCGGGAAGGAGATCACCTTGGTGTCGAGCAGGGTTACGACCTCGCCGTCCTCGTCCACGCGCTCGTTTCGGAGAATGAACGCGGTCCTCTCGTCGACGTAGTAGCGCCGCGTGGCCATCTCCTTGGCGCGCGGCACCGCGGACACGCACAGCACCCGGCGCCCCGCAATCTGATCTTCCGAAGTGATCGTCAGCCGGTAGTTGCGATCCGCAAGCCGGATACGATCCTCGGGGTCCGCCTGCCACAGTCGCGGGGACTCCTGCTGGAGCACCCTGCGCTCGTCGGGCCACAGGGTCATCCAGCGCGTGCCGTCGTCCACCGTGGTGACGCCCTGCATGCTGAGCGGCTGCAGGATCGTCTGGCGCTCGAAGCCGTCTTCGGCCCGCTCGAGTTTGATCTGTAGCGTCCCCCCGGGACTGTCTTGCACCACGATCGCGGACACGTCGGTGCACCGCGAGCGCTTCATCGACTTGAGCAGGAGGTCCCGCGCGCGGGCGTCCGGCCACGGCCCTGCGGGCGCCGAGCAAACGACCGCCACGAGAACGAGCGCGGCAAATACCCGAGGCACCATGCGGCTACTTGCCTCCATAGCTGGCTGGAACGATGGGCACACTCGCGCGGAGGGGGTCCGTGCCCGCGTAGAACGCCTGATCCCGTTGCATGTCGAGGTCGTAGGGGGTGCTGTTGCGCTCGCCGAAGGGGACGGCCTCCTCGTGCGGCCGGCTCGCGATGAACGCGAACCCGACGGACGCGAGCAGGGTGGCCGCCAGCGCATACGGGAGCGCGGCCCGAGCCGTCGAGCAGGCCGGTCGGCTCGAAAAAACGTGGGCCACGAGTCGGCCTTCGAACTCGGCGGCGGGTTGGGGTTCGGAGGCATCTCCGATCATTGCCTTGAGTTCGAGCAGATCCGCCATGTCGCGCGCACAACCGGCGCAACGCCCCATGTGGGCGCGGATCGTCAGCATCTCCTGGCCGGTCAACTCTCCGTCCAGATAGGCCGAGAGGCGGTTTTCGACTGCTTTGCAATTCATGGCGTCATGTCTCCATACGCGCGGGGATAGCGCTTCGTGAGAAAGCGTCGAAGCTGCTTGCGGCCGCGATGGATGCGGGAGCGGACCGTTCCGATCGACGTGTTCATCACCTGGGCGATCTCCTCGTAGGCCATGCCTTCGACATCGGCGAGAAGAACCGCGGTGCGAAACTCCGGTGTCATCGTTCCCAAGGCGTTCTGCACGTGCTCGCCCATGGCGTCGTGCAGGATGGCCTTGTCGGCGGCGGCATCCGGGTCGGGGACCTCCCACGTCGTGACGCCCGCGGTCGAGGGTTGCTCGAAACTCATGGTTCGCAACCGTCCCTTGCGGCGGACGCTGTCGATGTGGGCGTTGGTCATGATGCGGTACAGCCAGCTCGTGAACGGCAACCTCTCGTCGTAGCGGTGGAAGAAGCGGTACGCGCGCAGGAACGACTCCTGCACGAGATCTTCGGCTTCCACGGAGTTGCCCGTTAGACGACAAGCCAGGCTGTACGCCTGACGGTACGAGTTCCGCAAGAGCTCTTCGAAGAGAGATTCGCGATCGCCCGCCGTGATGGTCTTGTCTTTGAGCAGTGTAATCAGCATCGTTGGACTCAGCTTCGGAATCGTCTACGCCCAAGCGGGCCGCGACGGTTCCTGCCCCCCTACCATTATAAGCCGCGCGCGAGGCCCCCGAGTACACTGGGCCCGATGAACGCGAGCTTCCAAACGTGGCTGGGCGGGCAACTTCAGGAGTGGCGGGACCTGCATCTCTACAAGACTCCCCGAATCCTCGAAACGCCCGCGGGGGGCACGGTCCGGATGGACGGCCGCGAGGTGATCAACCTCTCGAGCAACAACTATCTGGGGCTCGCAAACCACCCCAAGGTGCGCCAGGCGGCGATCGAGGCCATCGAGCGCTGGGGCGCCGGAGCGGGCGCGGTTCGCTGGATCGGCGGCACGATGCAGGTCCACGACGAGCTCGAGCAGCGGCTGGCGGCGTTCAAGAAGGTCGAATCGGTGCTGGTGTTCACGAGCGGGTTCACGGCGAACAGCGGGTGCATCCCCGCGGTGGTCACGGGCAAGGACGTGATCATCAGCGACGAGCTCAACCACGCGTCGATCATCGACGGGGTGCGGCTCGGCGCGGCGTCGTACAAGAAGTCTGACGGTTTCGTGTACGCGCACAAGGACATGTCGAACCTGGAGTCGATTCTCAAGGAGACCCAATCCTTCGAGAAGCGCCTGATCATCACCGACGGCGTGTTCAGCATGGACGGCGACATCGCCCCGCTGGACCAAATTGTGGAGCTTGCGGAGAGCTACAACGCGATGGTGATGGTGGACGACGCGCACGGCAGCGGCGTGCTGGGCGAGAAGGGCGCGGGCACCACGTCCCACTTCGGGCTGTACGGCCGCGTGGACATTCAGCTCGGCACGCTGTCGAAGGCCCTGGGCGTGGTGGGCGGCTACATCGCGGGCACGAAACTCCTCAAGGAGTGGCTGATCAACCGCGGGCGGCCGTACCTGTTCTCAACCGCGCTCCCCCCATCGGTCGCGGCCTCGCTGATCGCGGCTCTCGACGTGATGGAGACCGACCCCGAGCCCATGCGCAAGTTGTGGGACAACACGCGCTGGTGGAAGAACGCCCTCCAGGAAGCGGGCTTCGACACCATGGGCAGCGAAACGCCCATCACCCCGGTGTTCGTGGGCGACGAGGCCAAGGCCCAGGCGATGGAGAAGGCGCTGTGGGACGAAGGAGTCTACGCCCTCGCCATCGCCTTCCCCACAGTCGCCCGAGGCCGCGCCCGCCTGCGCACCATGCCCAACGCCACCCACGACCTGGAGTCGCTCGCGAAGGCGCTGGCTGCGTTCAAACGGGTGCGCGACCGGATGTAGGAAGACCGGTAGGGCCGATCCAGTCCAAATAGCCCCGACCTCATGCCTCGGTAGCTTCAGCTGTCGAGGCTA
>CAYJMZ010000036.1:0-15116 GCA_964370995.1 uncultured Fimbriimonadaceae bacterium
ACCCACCACCTACCGTCCGCCCATGCCCGACAGCGTCACGCCTTCGATGAAGTAGCGCTGCGCCAGGAAGAACAGCGCCAGGACCGGCAGCATCGATAGTGTGGTGAACGCCATCAACATGCCGGGCTCGCCGCCTCGGTCGCCTTGGAACAGCTGCACGGCGTAGGCGATGGGCATGTTCTCGGGCGAGTTGATGTAGATCAGCGGGCCCATGAAGTTGTTCCAGGCACCCATGAAGGTCCAGATCGCGATCACGGCCAGCGCTGGCTTGATCTGCGGCACCATCACGCACCAGAACGCGCGCAGATACCCGCACCCGTCGATCTTGGCGGCGTCTTCGAGCTCCATCGGCACGCTCATGAAGAACTGGCGCAGCAGGAACACGTTGAACGCGCTTGCGAAGAACGCGGGCACCCACAGGGGGTACAGCGTGTCGATCCAACCGAACCAGCGGAAGATCAGGAATTGGGGGAGCAGGGTCACGGCCGCCGGCAGCATCATCGTGCTGAGCAGCACCGCGAACAGCGCGTCGCGACCCGGAAAGCGCATCCGCGAGAACGCGTACGCCACGATCGAGCAGCTCAGGAGCGTGCCGAGCACATTCAAGAGCACGAGGATCAGCGTGTTCTTCAGATACACGAGGCCCTTCTGCGTCTCGACCGGCAGGAACTCCAGGGCGTCGGTGTAGTTCTGCCAGCGCAAGCCGATTTTGCGCTCCGGTTCGAGCGCGCCGGGGAGGGCGTCGAACCGCCTCCCAGCCAGGGAGGGAGGCTCGATCACTTCCACCCGGCGCCGCCCGTCGTCCAATTCGCGCACGACCTTGCCCCGGATGGCCCCGCCTTGCCATCGGCCCGTGACCAGCGGGATCTGTTTGGGCACCTCCTTGAGCGCCTTGAGAGGGGTCTCCAACGTCAGGCCGCGCAGTGCCAGGGGCGTGAGGATGTCGACCTTGACCTTGCCCGCGGGGAGTCGCTCCATGATCGAACCCTGGACCGTGGTGCCCTCGTACTCCCCCTCCATCAGCGGGTCCTCGGGGTCGTCGTAGGGAACCGTGAGCTGTACGCGGGGCACCCACACGATGCCGGTGGGGGACGCCATGTCCCGGTCCTCCTTGAAGCTCGTGATCATCAGCCACGCGAACGGCATGCCGAACACCACGGAGCCCGCGATCAGCGCCGCGTGGGCGACCCACACGCGCCCCCAACCGCGCTGGCGCGCCGAGTGCCCCGTCCAGGCCATCGCGGCCACGGCGGCTGAGGCGAGGGCGGCTGCGAGCACGAGAGAACTCGGCCGGGCGACCATCGTGCCGCGCAGGATCTCGATCGCGTCACCGCTCGCGCGGAAGCAGGCCCCGAAGGCGATGGCGGCGAGCAACCATACGGCGCTCGACAAGACCCGGTTGCCGCGCTCGTGGTTACCCAACGCAAGCACCGCCTGGGCGCCCCGAACGCACGCCGTCACCGCGCACGCCAAGGTCGCCCACGCCGCGAACGGCATGAACGGCCACACCAGGGGCACGGGCCATCCCCCCTCCGCCGCGGGCCGCACCACCGCCAGGCCCCCAAGCGTCGCGAAGACTCCCAAGCCGCACGCCACCAGCATCCCGTGGCCCGCGGCGGTCTCGTCCAGGCCCGCCGCCTGCATCCACCGAACCAGGAGGTACACCGCGCGCAGCAGCAGGGCCACGCCGAGCCACACCGAAGTCGTGCCGAGCAGGTACACAAGGCCGCTTATCGGTCCACCTCGTAGTGCACCCAACGCGGCGCGAGCTTGAACTGGACGAGGGTGAGCAGCAGGATCAGGGCGAACAGGGCCCACGCCAGGGCGCTCGCGTAGCCCATCTTGAAGTAGTTGAACCCGTTCACGAACAGGTGGAACACCGGCACGAGCAGCGAATCGCCGGGGCCCACGGGACCGTCCGGCGCCTTCATCACGTAGATGCGGTCGAACTCTTGCAGGGCCGCGATGAAGCCCATCACGACGTTGAAGAACACGATGGGGCTCAGTTGGGGCAGGGTCACGCACCAGAACTGCTTGCCCGGGGTCGCGCCATCGAGTTCGGCGGCCTCGTACAGCGTGCGCGGCACACCCTTGAGCCCCGCGAGCCACAGGATCATGCCGCTGCCGGCGCCCCACACCCCCATGAGGATCAGCCCGGGCTTGGCCCACGCCTCGGCGCTGAGCCACCCGGGGGCTGGGGTGCCGAACCACTGCGTTATCGTGGCCTGCCAACCCGCGTTGATCAGCCCGCGGTTGGGGTCGCTGTACAGCAGCCACACCCACAGCACCGCACTCGCGACCGTCGGCACGATTGCGGGCATGTAGAACAGGGTGCGGTAGTAGCGCATGCCGCGCACGGCGGAGTTCAGCAAAAGCGCCACGGCCAGTCCCGTCACGATGCCCAGCGGCACGCCGATGCCACCCAGGTACGCCGCGTTGCCGAGGCTGCGCAGGGTGTTGTCGCGGTCCGTGGTGAAGATCTCGATGTAGTTGCGCAGGCCGATCCAGTGCGGTTCGCTCAGCACGTTGTACTGCGTGAAGGAGAAGAACAGCGACGCGAGCATCGGGCCTAGCAGCAGCACCACGAACCCCAAGAACCACGGGGCGATGAGCGCATAAGCCCACTTCGCCTCGTGCCGTGCCAGGGCGCCGAGGCGCTGCTTTCGGAACGCGACCACGGCCAACACCGCGCCCCCGAGCACCAGCACGACGCCCGCGAGGGTCGGCCAGCGCATGTCCACGACGGGATGGAGGTCTTTGTCGTAGAACGCGTCGAGTTCGCGCTGCACCACGGCCTGACCCGCGGCCAGCGCGGCCTTGGGGCTCATCTTGTGCAGCGCCGCCATCTCCATCGCGCGGACGTGCTCGTCCCAAAGCACCTGCCCCACGAACGTCACGGGGCGGATGCGGCTGACGCGCATCATGTCGATGTGCAGTTTCAGGGCGCGCGCGAACTTGGGGTCTGCGGGTTTGAACTCCTTGAGGATCGCGTCGTTGGCCTCGAAGGTGCCCTGGATGCGCGGGATGTAGCTGCGCCCGCGCCGACGCTCCCAGTCGCGTTGGGCGCGGTTTTCGATCAGGCGCCCCTCGGTGCTGGTCGCGAACTTGATGTAGCGCCACCCGCCCTCGATGTTGCGCGCGCCCTTGGGGATCGCGAGCGAGAACCCTCCGGTCCACGTGATGAACCTCTCTTTTTCGCCTGCGAACTTCCCGCGTTTGGCGTAGCGGTCGTCGGGAACCGGCGCAGGGGCGGTTTCAAATTCGAGTTGGGGGCCGTAGCGCGACAGGTTGTTGAGGATCCAATCCCCGTCGATCTTCATCGCGATTCGCCCGAGCACGAACGGGTCGTTCTCGTTGCCCAGGAACCCGGTTTCGAACCCCTTGGCGGCCTCGTACCCGCCGATGAGGTCGTACCCCTCGACGATGAACTTCAGGGCCTCTTCGGACGCGGGCGTGTCCAAGGTGCACGTGCGGCCATCGGGGCTCATGAACGTGGTGTTGTTCTGAAACGCGTAGAGGTACAGCCACGAGTTGCCGAAGTTCGGGAGGAATCCGATGCGCTTGTAGGTGCCGTCGGCGCGCCGCTCGGTGAGCACTTTTGAGTACGTGAGCAGCTCCGACCACGTGCGGGGTGGGCGCGTGGGGTCGAGGCCGGCCGCGCGCAGTTCGGCGGCCTTCTCGCGGAAGATCGCGGTGTTGTAGTACAGCACGCGGTCGTCGGCGGCTACGGGTACGGCGTACACCTTGCCGCCGTAGCTGGCCTCCTCCCACACCGCGGCGTAGTACTGCTCGGCGCGCGGGCACAGGGGGTCGGCGCGCCGGTCCCGGGCGATAAGATCGTCCAGGGCGAGGAACGCGCCGCGGCTGGCCCAGTCGCCGATGGTGAAGCGGTCCTGGATGATCACGTCCGGCGCGACGTTGCCTACGATGCTCGTCATGAGCTTCTGCGGGTTCATGCGCCCGGCGCCCATGCTGAGGATGCGCACGTTGAGGTCGGGGTTGCGCGACTCGAACTCGCGGAGCACCGCCTCGGTGCCCTTGGAGTCGGGCCCTAGCCCCAGACCCCACACCACCACGTCCTGGCGGTGCCCCGGGGGCGTCGCGGCCTGCGCGCGCGCGGTTGCGGCGATTCCCAGACAGGCCGCAAGCACGGCCGCGGCAAAAAATCCTGTGCGCGCCATCAGAGGCCATTATAGAGCCACCGGCGGGGCTGCGCAGGTTATGAATACGTATTCATGATCGCCGGGGTGTCGGAGTGGGGGTGGTTCAGACTGTGGAAAAGTAAAAAATTCCTGGCGCGTGGCACCCCCCAATGACGTATACAATGATTGACAGACATGCCGTGTGGCACGTCGGACACCAAGGCTGAATGACGCCACGGGGCGCCAACGGGGGAACCGATCAATTGGGGTGTACTCTTCCAGGGGGAGGAGCGGGTGGTTTCTGGCCCGAACCCGGCAGCTAACCTCGTAAGCCCATGCAGGAACCAGGCGATGGCTTGGAGGAGGTAGTGTATGCTGACAGAGTTTGAGGTGCGGCGACAAGTTGCCGAGATCCAGATTTCGGATGCGGCGCCCAATCGCAAAGCCCGGATGATTCTTCGTCTGGGGCGAACGCTCAAAGCTCAGTTGCGCCTTCATGCCCGTGCCCTATCGGCCAGGTTGGTGGATCGGGACACCGCTGTCCGGTTCGAGCGCATGCTCCGAAACCTCCAGAAGCTGTACGAAGACGTACGGCAGGTGGCGGAGGGGCTGCTGCGAGGATCGGCAGGAACGGCGTTCGCCCCAGCCTAGCGCAGACCCAACGAGGAGAGCCCACAGGCTTTCCCCTCGTGACCGCAGGCCCGACGAAGGAGTCGGCCTGCGGGTTTTCGAACTTGGTTTGTGGTTTGTGGTTTGTGGTTTGTGGAACTGAACCGAGCGGCCCCCATTCCGGATATCCGTCCTATGCGTCCTAGTGGTCCTATCAGTCCTATTCCCACATCCCCCCACATCCCCCCCCACAAACCACCAACCGCCGCCCGGTATCCTAGAGGCCAATGGCCCGTGGAAAAGTCGTCGCCCTGCATCTCAAGCCGTCCCCGGGAGCCTTGGAGCCCGTGGAGCGTCTTGTCGCCATCGCCGGCGAGGGGTTCGTGGGCGATGCGACCCGGGGACGTGCGAAGCGGCAGGTGCTGTTCGTGGCCACCGACCAGATCGAGGCTTTTGGGTATGCGCCGGGAACGTTGAGGGAGCAGATCACCGTCGAATTTCCGGGGCTGCAATCGCTTGCGCTTGGCACCGTGGTGCGCGTGGGCGACGCGTCCTTCGAGATCACCATGGACTGCGCACCCTGCACCCCAATGGCACGGCGTCTGGGCGAGGACCCCGAGGCGTTCAAGGCCAAGGTGGACCGGCGGCGCGGCATGCTGGCCATCGTTCGGGACGGCGGGGAAATCCACGTGGGCGACGAGGTGACCGTCTCCGATGCCTGAACCCTCTAAGCGCCCGTTGCTTGCGGGACGCGTCGTGGGCATCGTCACGTTTCTGGTGGGCGTGGGCCTGCTTTTCTGGACCTTCCAACTCGCGTACCAGATGTTCTCGGTGCCCCAGCCGGTGCAACTCGGCATGAAGGACGGCCAGGCCGTGAACCTTCCGAGGGCGGGTGAGGCGCTCGTTGGCGTGCTGATCCGCATCCTGTTGCTGCTTGTGATGGCCATCGTGGGTTCGGTGATCGCCAATCGGGGCGTGAAGCTGTACGACACGCTCGTGCACCCCGTGGCGCCCAAGCCTCTCAGTGACGACAAGAAGCAGGCGTAGGGTGGCTTCGGCGTCCCGCCGATTCCGAGGTCCGCCGGGGCCTTTGCCGGAATCCGCGAGGGTGGCTTCGGCGTCCCGCCGATTCCGAGGTCCGCCGGGGCCTTGGCCGGAATCCGCGAGACGCGGAAGCCACCTTGGCCCGAATCCGGGAGGGTGGCTTCGGCGTCCCGCCGATTCCGGGGTTCGCCGGGGCCTTGGCCGGAATCCGCGAGACGCGGAAGCCACCTTCCCAGATGGGACCGGGAATCGCGGCCTCGCCCCCAGCGTCTATAATGGTACGCCAAGCATGTTGCCGATCCTGCCTGCCCTGTTGCTCCTGCTTCTGAGCGGTTCCACCAAGATGGACCGCGCCGTAGCCGCCTGCCTGCCGGGCGGGCTGGAAGCGCTGCACCGGACGTGCGCCGCCAAGCCGATCGGCGACGCCGCGAAGGCCGAACGTCTGTGGGCGTCGCTGCTCGCACTGAAGGTCGGCCCCGCAGAAATGGGCCGGGCACTGGCGGCACTGATGGCCATCGACGCCGCCACCGCGTCGCCCGCGACGCCCGCCGCAGAGACCGCTGAGCGGGTGCTTCAGCCTCCAAATGCGGGCAAGCACCCGAAGAGGCACGACGGGTGGACGCGGTCGTGCCGCACCCGAGACGGACCCGCGACTCGCTGAACCTGTTCGCCGATGCCGCCCGCTTGGGCGCCCGACCGACACCGATGCGAGATCATGCAATTCCTTAGAAGATTATTCGACACCAGTAAGAAAGACGTTGACGCCCTCTTGCCCCTTGTGGATGCCGTCAACGCGCTCGAACCCGATATTTCGGCGCTTGACGCCGCCGCGTTGCACGCCAAGGGCCCCGAGTTCCGCGAGCGGATGGCCAAGGGCGAAACGATGGAGCAACTCATGCCCGAGGTGTTCGCAGTCGTGCGCGAGGCCAGCAAACGCCTCATCAGCATGCGCCACTTCGACGTGCAGATCATCGGTGCCGCCGTGCTCCACCAGGGACGAATCGCCGAGATGAAGACCGGCGAGGGCAAGACCCTCGTCGCCGTGGGGCCCATGGTGCTTAACGCGCTGGCCGGCAAGGGTGCGCACCTCGTGACCGTCAACGACTACCTCGCCCGCCGCGACGCCGTGTGGATGGGCCCGGTGTACGACTTCATGGGTCTGTCCGTGGGCATTATCCAAGGCCAATCGGCAGACTCCGACGAACTGGGCGGCTCGTACCGCTACGTTCGAGGCGCTCCGCACGACGACCCGCGCTACCAGGACTTGGTGCCGTGTACCCGTCGCGAGGCGTACGTGTGCGACATCACGTACGGCACGAACCACGAGTTCGGGTTCGACTACCTGCGCGACAACATGGCGGTCGAAGTCGGCCAACTGTCGATGCGCCAATTGAACTTCGCGATCATCGACGAGGTGGACTCGATCCTCGTGGACGAGGCGCGCACGCCGCACATCATCAGCGGTCCGTCCATGGAGGACGTGTCCGTGTACAAAGAAGTCAACGTGATCGTCAAACAACTCGAGCCCGAGGCGCACTACGTGGCGGACAAGAAGAACCACTCGTGCTCGATGACCGAAGAGGGCATGGACAAGGTTGAGGAGCTTCTCGGCATCGACAACCTCGCGAGCGAGCCCAAACTCTTCCACCACGTCAACGCCAGCGTCAAGGCGTACGGCCTCTTCGACAAGGACGTGGATTACGTGGTGCGGCAGGGAGAGGTCGTGATCGTCGACGAGAACACCGGCCGCATGATGTTTGGCCGACGCTTCTCCGACGGTCTTCACCAGGCGCTGGAGGCCAAGGAGGGCGTCACGGTTCAGCGCGAGAGCCAGACCGTGGCGGTGATCACGTTCCAGAACCTGTTCCGCCTGTACGACAAGCTCGCGGGTATGACCGGAACGGCCAAGACCGAGGAGGACGAGTTCCGCAAGATCTACGGCCTCGATGTGGTTTGCGTGCCCACGAACCAACCGATGATTCGTGAGGATCAGGCCGACATCGTGTACAAGACGCTGGACGCCAAGTTCCGCGGCATCTCGTGGGAAATCCTTCGGCTGTTCACCAAGCAGCAGCCGGTGCTGGTCGGCACGCGTTCCATCGACATGACCGAGGTGACCAGCAACCGGTTGACCTCGGACATGTTGCAAAAACTCGTGCAGGTCGTGCGCCTCCGCGATGCGCTCGAAGTGTCCAGGACCGTGCCCAAAGAGCACCGCACGGACGCCACGAACATGATGAACACCGACCTTGTCGAGATCAAGCGCCCGCAACTCGCCGAGGTGATGTCGAAGGCCGGGCTGCCGTCCGACCCGCTCTCGGACGAGGCGATGGCGTGGTGCCTGAACACGTTCGAACTGCCTACCGAGAACAAGGAGTATCTCGACGAGGCCCTGCGCCACGGCATTCCCCACAACATCCTCAACGCGAAGTTCCACGAACGGGAGGCGCTGATCATCGCCGAAGCGGGGCGCAAGGGCGGAGTGACGATCGCGACCAACATGGCTGGCCGAGGCGTGGACATCCTGCTGGGCGGACGCGTGTCGGACGAACTCGTGGAGCGCTCGCGCGCAGCCGCGGGTGATCGCGAGTTTGAGATGAAAGAGGATGCGACGAGCTACCGCCGGGGCGGCGACCTTCGCGCAAGCCCTCCCCTCCCGGTCGACAATCAGGAGCGAAGCCGACTTGCGGAGGAGGTGGTCGCGCTCGGCGGCCTGTACATTCTAGGCACGGAGCGCCACGAGAGCCGCCGCATCGACAACCAGTTGCGCGGCCGCTCGGGCCGACAGGGCGATCCCGGCGAGAGCCGCTTCTACGTGGCCCTCGAGGACCAGCTTTGGCGCATCTTCAACGCGAACATGCTCCAGAACCCGCTTCTCAAGGCGTGGCCGCCCATGGAGGAGGTCAACGCGAAGTTCCTCAGCGGCATGATCGCCAAGACGCAGGAACGCATCGAGAACCACTTCTTCGAGGCGCGCAAGCACGTTCTCGAATACGACGACGTGCTCAACGCCCAACGCGAGCACATCTACGGCATGCGCCGCGAAATCCTGCTGGGCAAAGACGTCGGCGACGACTTGCGCGTGCAGATCGGCCAGACGGTCGCGGAGATCGTGGCCCACGCGTGGACCTTCGACGAGGACATGGCCAACGTGTTCGATCACGACAAGTTATTCTCCGAACTCAACGAGGTGTTCCCGATGGTCGATTATGCGACGCCGGACCAGCTGCGCGAGATCGATCCCGGACCCGAACTTGTCGAGTTATGCACCGCACACGCGCTCACGGCCTTCGAACGGAAGGTCGAGGAGTTCGGGGAAGTGTGCAAGGCCATCGAGCAGAACGTGATGCTGAAGGCCGTGAACGACAACTGGATGGAGCACCTGCAGATCGTCGAGTACATCCGCGAGGGCATCGGGCTGCGCGGCTACGGCCAGATGGACCCGCTCATCGCGTACAAGCGCGAGACCTACGACACCTTCCAGAGCACCCTCAAGAACATCCGAGACCAGGCCGTGCGCACGATCTACCACGCAAAGCTCCAGCGCGAAGAGCGTCCCGAACCGCAAATGATGCGCATCGAGGACGAGCTGCCTGGGGCCGCTGCCGCGAACACGGGCCCGGACAACTCCGCGGTGTCACCCATCCTGGGCTCGGGCGGAAGCGGCTACTTGGGCGATACGGACTGGTCGAAGGTCGGCCGCAATGAACCGTGCCCGTGCGGCAGCGGCAAGAAGTTCAAGGCGTGCCACTACGCGACGCTGCGGGCCGAAGGGAAAATCTAGGCTTCGCGGGATCGGGGATCGGGGATCTGGGGCTCCGATCCGATCCGATCCGATCCGATCCCTGATCCCTGATCCCCCTAGAAATACGACAGCGGGTTGACGGCCCTGCCGTGCACGCGCACTTCGAAGTGGAGGTGCGGGCCGGTGGCGAGGCCGGTGGAGCCGACCGCGCCGAGCACCTGGCCGCGCTGGATCTTCTGGCCGGCGATCACGCCGATCGAGGAGCAGTGGGCGTAGAGCGTGGAGATGCCGCCGCCGTGGTCGACCACGACCATGTTGCCGTAGCTGCTGCTGTAGCGGGCGGTGATCACCACACCTGAGCCTGCGGAGTGGATGGAGGTGCCGCTGCGGGCGCCGAAGTCCACGCCCGCGTGCATGCGGGTGATCTTGAGGATCGGGTGGAAGCGCATGCCGAACTTCGACGTGATGGGCGAAGACACCGGCTTGGACAGGCGGCCGGTGAAGGCGGGGAGGCGCTGGGACCCCGGGCCTGCTTGGTAACTTGCAATTTGGGCCTGGATCGAGATCTGCTCGGCGTCGAGTTGGGCGACGAGCCGTTCGAGGTCGGCCTGCTTGCCTCGAAGGTCGTGCAGTTGGGAGTTCTTCTGGTCGCGGACCTCCTGTACGAACGACTGCTGCGATTGCTGCTTCTTCGCGAGCGTATCGATCCCGATCACGAGTTGGTCGGTGCGGCGCTTGCGGCTGGAGATTCCCTTGCGCAGGGACGCGACCTCGTCGAACAGGGCGCGGTCCCTCGACGCGATGCGCTCGATGATGTACTTGCGCGAGGCCAGGTCGCCCACGCTCTCCACGCCTACAAACGCGCTAACCGTTGCCGCATCGCCGCGCATGTACATGTTGCGCAGACGTTTGCGCAGCTGCTCGCGCTTTTCAACCAACCGCTCCCCTGCCGCAACGAGTTCGCGGGCGAGGCGCGCTTGTTCCAACCGGCTGTCCGTGAGCCGCGCGGAGGTCTCGGCGAGCTGGTCTTCGAGGGTGCCGAGCTGTTGGTCCATTTCGCGCACGTCGCCGCGCACGGTACGCACCGCGCGTCGCGTGGCGTCGAGTTTGGTTTTGATCGAGCTGCGCCGGCTCTTGACTGAATTGAGGTCGTTCTTGAGCGCGTTGACCTTCGGGTTCGCGCGCTGCGAGTACCCCGGCGAGAGGGAGCACAGGGCGAGGGCGACCGCAAGGAGACGCAGGTTCATTTGATTTTGAACGGCTCGCGCAGGGCGAGGGTTGAGCAAAGCAGTCCGTAGAGAGCGCCCACAATGGACAGCACGACGACCGCCGTGAAGAGGGGGAACGGGGGCAGCTCGCCGAGCGCGGTGAGGGTGGTCAGGGACGCCTTGAGCATGGCGTGGCACCCCAGCAGCATGTACGCGGCAACCGCACCGCCGACCAATCCCTGGAACGCCCCCTCGATGATCAAGGGGATCTGGATGGTGGCGTGCGTCGCCCCCACCAGGCGCATGATGCGGATCTCCAGGCTGCGGGACACGATGGTCAGACGGATGGTGTTGAAGATCAGCACCCCTGCGGTGAGGAACAGCAGTCCGCCGAGGCCGATGCCCGTCCACCGCACGATCTGCAGAAACTGCCCGACCATGCGCTGCTCGTCGTCAAGGTACACCACCCCGTTCTTCTCGTTCCGCACGACGTCCAGGTGGCGCAACGCGTCCGCGACGTGCGGGCCCTCGTTGAGGTCAATCACGGTGACCTTGAACGCGTCCGGCAGCGGGTTTTCGAGTCCCTCGGTGTAGTCCGGCATCTGCTCGCTCATGCGCGCCCACGCCTTGTCGCGCGGGATCCAGTGCACCGTTTTGACGTTGGGGATCGCGCGCATGTCCCTGGCGGCGGCTTTGATCTGGTCGTCCGTCGTGCCGTCCTTGAGGAACACCCGCATCTCGAAGCGGTTGCCCAGCGACTCTGCGAACTCGCTGATCTTCATGTAGGTGTAGCCGAGGCCCCCGATCATGAACAGCGCCACGGCGCACGTGCTCATCGCGGCGAACGTCATGCGCCCGTTGCGGCGCAGGGCCACAAACGCCTCGGACAGCAGGAACTCGATTCGATCAAGCATGGTCGGCACCGCCTTCGGCGTTGCCGGGGATCGGGGATCGGGGATCGGGGATCGGGTCGGCTTCGCCGGGGATCGGGGATCGGGGATCAGGGATCGGGTAGGGATCGGGCGCGGGGGGGCCGACGACGACGTGGGGGGTCCCGCTCTCGAGTCCCCCTCCGATCCCCGATCCCTGATCCCTGATCTCCGATCCCCGATCCCCGATCCCCGGCGCCGCCGTGTCGTGCTTGACGCGTCCGCCTTCGAGGGTCACCACGCGCTTGGCCATGCGCTCGACGACCATCATGTCGTGGCTGGCGACGAGCACGGTGGTGCCCCGGATGTTGAGCTGCTTGAGCAACTCCATGATCTCCCAACTGTGTGCGGGGTCCAGGTTGCCCGTGGGTTCATCGGCGATCAGCAGCGACGGGTTGTTGATCAGCGCGCGCCCGATCGCGACGCGCTGCTGCTCGCCGCCGCTCAACTCGTTGGGGAACGCGTCGGCGCGGTGGCCGATGCTCACCCGCTCGAGGATCTCCGGTACGCGCCGACGCACCTCGCGCCGCGTCGCGCCGATCGCGCGCATCGCGTACGCCACGTTCTCCCACACCCGTTTTCGGGGCAGGAGCGCAAAGTCTTGCGGCACGATGCCCATCTCGCGCCGCAAAAGGGGCACTTCGCGATCGCGCAGCCGGGTGATGTCGCGCCCGTGAAAGTGGATGCGGCCCTTGGAGGGTTTGACTTCGCGCGTGAGAAGCCTGAGCAGCGTGCTCTTTCCGGCGCCGGTCTGCCCCACGAAGAACACGAACTCGCCGCGTTCGACGCGCAACGTCACACCGCGCAAGCCGTGCACGAACTCGCTGTAGTCGACCTCGACGCCCTCGAACACGATGTAGGGGTTTCGCAATCCGTCGCTCCCTGGGGGTTCGTGAGGTTACCCCCACGCATCAAACTTCGACGACCGTCGGGACCACCAGCGGCCGCAGGTTCGTGCGCTTTTGGAGATGCCGGCGCACGGTGTCCGCGATCTCGTGTCGCAGCTCGTTCACGTCGCGCAGGTCGGCCGCACTGTACCCCGCAAGCACCTCGAGGAGCGCCTCCAGGGCGTTGTCGAGCGCTCCTTCGGGACCGTGGAAACCCTTCCCCTGAATCATCGGATCGCCAACGATCTCGCCTGCCTCGGGGTCGAGCGCGAGGGTCACAACCACCAATCCGTCGTTGGCGACGTTGTGGCGGTCCCTCATCACGTCCTCGCTCACCCCGGGAGTGCCGCTGTTGTCGACCAGCACGCGCCCGCAGGGTTCCTGGTCGCCGAAGAACGCCTTGGTGTCGTCCATGCAAAGGGGAACACCGTCTTGCAGCGTGAACATGCGGTGCTCGGGGTAGCCCATGGACGCCCCAATTTCGAGGTAGAGGTGCTGATGGCGGGCTTCGCCGTGCACGGGCGCCAGGTAGTAGGGCCGCGTGAGGTTTACCATCATCTTGAGTTCCTCCTGGTACGCGTGGCCGCTCACGTGGATGGGGGTGGGGCTTTCGTACACCACGTTGACGCCTTGCCCGAACAGGCGGTTGATCGTGCGCCAGATCGCGGCCTCGTTGCCGGGAATGGGCCGTGCCGAGTAGATCAGCGTGTCGCCGGCCTTGACCCGCAGCCGCGAGTACTCCTCCTTCGACATGCGCACCAGCGCGGACATGGGCTCGCCTTGGCTACCCGTCGTGAGGATCGCCAGCTCGTTGTCCTTGTACTTCCGCCCGTCCTCGAGGCGGATGTGGACTCCTTTGGGGATGGTGAGGTAGCCGAGTCGGGAACACGTGTCCACGTTCTGCTCCATGCGCCGACCGACGACGGCGACCTTGCGTCCCGTGTCCAGCGCCACATCGAACACCTGCTGCATGCGGTGGATGTTGGACGCGAAAGTCGTGAGCATCACGCGGCCGGGGGCCTCGACAAACACCTTCTTGAGGCCCTCGCGCACGAGGCTTTCGCTGGGGCCCCAGCCGGGGCGCTCGACGTTGGTCGAGTCGCTCATCAGCAGGAGCACGCCCTCGTTGCCCAGTTCTCCCAGGCGCGCGATGTTGGTGAGCTTGCCATCGACGGGGGAGAAGTCGAACTTGAAGTCCGACGTCATCAAGATGATGCCGTGCAAGGTGCGCACGGCCATGGCGCACGTGTCGGGGATCGAGTGCGTCACCCGAATGGCTTCGACGGTCATCGCGCCCGCCTGCATCACATCCCCGGGCTTGAACGTGCGCAGGTCGAGGGCGCCGATGTCGCACTTCTCCTCCAACTTGCCGCGGATCAGCGCGTGGGTGAACTCGGTGGCGAAGATCGGGCAACTCACTTGGGCGAGGAGGTAGGGAAGGGAGCCCACGTGGTCCTCGTGCGCGTGGGTGAGGAACACGCCGCGCAGGTTCTTTTGGTTCTTCACGACGTACTCGAAATCCGGAACGACGATGTCGATGCCGGGCATTTCTTCGTTCGGGAAGGACAGGCCGCAGTCGATGAGGATGAAGTCGTCGTCTTGCCGAATCGCCATGCAGTTCTTGCCGATCTCGCCAACGCCGCCCAGAGGAATCACTTGTAGCACGCTCACAGCGGAACAGGGTACCTGCGCGCACCGTTTCGGCCCCGTTTCGGGTCTTGACCTTCAAGGAGCACAATCCCATGTCGGATATCCCACCCGATCCATCGACCGAATACTCGCCCTACCCTCGCAATCAGCCGGGCAGCATGACAGCACGCCCCGCCCGGGTGTCCCTGGATTGCATTTCGGAGGCGATCCAACTTGTGAAGCAAGACGCGGGCATGTGGGTGGTGGCCACGATCGTGTCGTGGGCGATTGGCTACGCCGTGCAACTCGCGGTCAGCATGGGGATCAGCATGATCGTGGGGCCGCAGCCGACGTTTGAGATCGCCGTCACAGTGATCTTGGTCAGCGTGGTTGTCAGCGTGTTGTCGGGAACCGTGTCCTACCTGTTCTTCGCCGGCATGGTGCAGATGGCGCTGGCGAAGCTCGATGGCGGCTCGGTGGACATCTCCCAGCTGTTCACCGGGTTCGGGCGGTTTCCCCACATGCTCGTCGGGGTTGCCATCAGCACGGTGGCCATTTACCTGGGGATGTTCCTGCTGATCGTCCCGGGCGTGTTCGTGGCGGGCGCGCTGGCGTTCGTGCCGGTGTTGGTGGTGCGTCAAAACCTGTCGGGCATCGAGGCGATCGCCAAGAGTTGGGAGGTTCTGAAGCCTCACGCTTTCTCGATGTTCGGGTTCATGATCGTGCTGGGCCTTCTGTTGGTCGCAGGCCTTCTCGCGTGCGGAGTGGGCGTGTTGTTCGCCTACCCGGTCACGTGCGCGGCCATGGCGATCCAGTACCGCGCGTTCTTCCCCGAGTCGGTTCCCGAAGCGTCGCACGCCATCGGCATGGAACCGCCGAAGCCGCAATGGTAGGGGATGGGTGTTGAGTGTTGAGTGTTGAGG
>CAYJMZ010000037.1:0-15105 GCA_964370995.1 uncultured Fimbriimonadaceae bacterium
AATAGCCCCGACCTCATGCCTCGGTAGCTTCAGCTGTCGAGGCTAGAACATCGAAGTCTCGGGCGGTAGTCGGGCCAAATAGCCTCGACAGCTGAACCTGCCGAGGCATGAGGCATGAGGCGTCAGTCGTCAATCGTCAATCGTCAGTCGTCAGTCGTCAGTTGCGGCCGCCGCGCTATGCTCTACGCTCCATGCTCTTCCCCCCTCATCGCCCACACCATTCCCCTTCGCATGATCTCGCGGGGGATGGGGGCCTCTAAGACGGCCCTGGAGTGGCCGACGGCGCTGTAGAACACGCGGCCCTTTCCGTAGGTGCGGGTCCACAACTGGGGCATGTCGCAGGGGTTGCCGGAGTGGGGGCCGGGGTGGTCGGGGTGCGGGAAGCGCGTGGTGGCGAGCACGGTGTTGCCCGGATCGGTGTGCAGGTAGTACTGCTCGCTCTCGACCTGGAACGACTCCAAACCCTTGGTGATGGGGTGGTCCATCCCGGGGCAGATATCTATAGTGTATGGTACACCATCATTTCCGGGATGGGCGACCCACTGGCCCCCGGTCATGAACTGCCACTCGGAGTCCTCCCGAAACGCGTCGCACATGCCCCCGTGGCAGCCCGCAAGGCCCGTGCCACCCTCGGCGACCGCGCGCAGCACCGGGTCGCGCTGTGCCGGTTCGATCTTCGCCATGGTTACGACGGGCACCACGAGGTCGAAATCCGGGGCGGCGCAGAAGGCGTCGAGCGAGTCGGACACCACAGTCTCGAACCCCTCGCCCTGCAAGATCTCCCGAAACAGGTCGGCGACGGGACCGGGTTCGTGCCCTTCCCAGCCGCCCCACACAATCAACGCGCGCTTTGCCATGCACGGAGGATACTTGGTGGTTGGTGGTTGGTGGAACTGAACGGAGAGTCCCCCCATTCCAGATATCCGTCCTATCGGTCCTATTCCCCCCCCCACCCACCACCCCGCGGGTAACGTGGGCCGATGCGCGCAGTGATCGAAGCGGCGTTTGGCGATGCGGCGAAGGTGCTGGACACCCTACGGGCGGACGCCCAGGCTCTGGACGCCCTTGCGCGGATCGCCGATACCCTTGTTGAAGTTCTGTCCCGCCGTGGCAGGGTGCTCGCGTGTGGCAACGGCGGCAGCCTCGCCGATGCCCTGCACTTCGCCGAGGAGTGGACCGGCCGCTTCCGCGCCGACCGCCCCCCCTACGCCGTACTCGCGCTCGGGGAGGCCACCCACATGACGTGCGTGGCCAACGACTTTGGGTTCGAGCACGTGTTCGCGCGCCAAGTCGAGGCGCTGGGCCTCCCGGGCGACGTGCTCGTGCTGCTCTCCTCGTCGGGCAACTCGCCCAGCATCGTCAAGGCCGCCGAGGCCGCGCGCGCCCAAGGCATGCGTGTGGTGGGCTTCCTCGGGCGGGACGGGGGCGCCGTGCTGCCCCTTTGCCATGAGGCCGTGGTGTTTCCAGGCGAGACTTCGGACCGCATCCAAGAGCTCCACATGTTGAGCCTGCACGCGCTGATCGAGGCTGCCGAGAAGGGCCTGGGGCACGCCTGAACGTGGAGCGGCGCTGGGTCCCCTGGGCACTGGCCATCGTGCCACTGCTGGGCTTCTGGCTCTACGGGCTGTTCGACCTCGATGAGGGCTTCTACGCCGCCGTGGTGTCGTCAATGCTGCGCACCGGCGATTGGATCACCCCGCACTACCGCGGCGAGCCGTGGTTCGAGAAGCCGATCCTGTTGTACTGGGCCGCTGCGCCGTTTGCGTACGTGTTCAAGAGCGACTGGGCCCTGCGCATCCCGAGCGTGCTGGCGACGCTCGGCACATGCGCGTGCGCCTCGGCGTCGCTGAGGCGTCATGTCGGCGAGCCCACCGCACGGTGGGGCATCGCGGTGCTGGGCACGTCGTTCCTCGTGGCTGCGGTGGGGCGGATGATGATGACCGACGCGCTCCTCGTGTTGGCCCTCAGCGCGGCGCTCTTGGCGCACTGGGAGGCGCGGGGCGGCGATTGGCGCTGGCGTGTGGCCACCGCGGCGTTCCTGGGTATGGCCGTGCTGGCCAAGGGGCCCGTGGCGCTGCTGCTGTTCGGTCCCGTCGCCGTAGCCGCGTGGTGCTTCGAGCCCGACCTGCGCGCGGGTTTTGCACGCGGGTGGGTGCCGGCGGCGGCGGTGTTCGCCATGGTTGTGGGCCTGTGGTACGTGCCCGCCTACCTTGCCAGCGGCCACGAGTTCGTGCAGAAGTTCCTCATCGAGCAGAACCTGCAGCGCTTCACCGGGGGCGACGCTGCGCACACCGTTCCGCTGTGGCTGTGGCTGCCCTACTACCCGCTGGTGCTGCTTGTGGGGATGGCGCCGTGGTCGTTCTTCGCGTTTCGGGCGTTCCCCAAGCCGCGCGCGGCCAGCCCATTTGAGCGCTACCTCGTCGTGTGGTTCGTGGTGGTGCTCGCGTTCTTCACCGTGGGTGGCAGCAAACTCCCCCACTACATCCTGCCCGCCGCGGTGCCCCTCGCGATGCTGCTGGCGATGCGCCTGGGCCGAGAGCGCCCGCGCGGGCCCTCGTGGGGCACCCTGGCCGTGTCTCTCGTGGTGGCGTGCGCATTGAACGGTGGGTTCGTTGCGTACTACCGCCTCGGGCATGCCGAAGTGCACGCCCTGGCCCGCTTGGTGCCCGCCGGCGAGCGGGTGATCGCCTACCAGATGCCGCGCCGCACGCAAGGTCTGGGAACGGGCAAGCCGGAGATCCAAGAGACCAGCCACCCCTCGCTCGAGTTCTATCTCAACCGTGTTCTGTCGGAGGGGGAGGGCCTCGACGACATCGTTGAAGCCACCCCCGACTGGGTGATCACTCGTACGGGGCGGCTGTCGGACGCGGACTTGGCCATGCTAGCCTTGCTGAGCGGGGCGGAGGTAGCGGACAAGACGCCTGGAGGTGTGCGGCACTACCGCCTCTACCGGCTGACGCTTTGGATGTTATAGGCCCTATCAGGGTGCTGAAAAGGGGCCGAGAAAACCGTGCCACCCTCGTGTCGGGGGTGCTTTCGCCGAGAATTCGCACCTGGCGCACCCCCAAGATGAGGGTGGCACGGGATCGGAAACGTCCGCGGCGTGAGAACGAAATGGTGTGAGGTCCCTTCTTCAGCACCCTGCTATAGATTCCCCCCTAAACCAGCGCTTGGCCCGTGCCCCACTGCACCCCTAGGTGTCTGGCCACCGTGGCCCCGATTGCGGTCATGCCCGGCACGTCACCGAAGGCCCCGGGCGCCACGCCAGAGCCGGCGAGGCATGCGGGCACGTACTCGCGCGAGTGGTCGGTCGAGGGCGTGGTGGGGTCGTTGCCGTGGTCGGCGGTGAGGATCAGAAGGTCGCCCTCGCCCATCGCGGCCCTCAGGCGGGCCACAGTGTTGTCGAACCCCTCAAGGCACCGGGCGAACCCCTGCGGGTCGTTGCGGTGGCCGTAGAGCATGTCGAAATCCTCGAAATTGCCGAAAATGAACCGCGCGTCGGACGCCAGCGCCTCGAACAGCGCGCCCTCGTGCTCGGCGTTGGACTGCGTGCGGCGCCCGGGCCGAAACCCCCGGCCCCCGAACAGCTCCGGCACCACCCCGATCCCTGCGACATCGCCCAGCAGGTCCAACAGGTTCGGAGGGGCCTCGAGGGGGAAGTCCCTGCGCCGCTCCGTGCGCTGGAATCCGGCCTTGGCATCGCCGACAAAGGGGCGGGCGATCACGCGCTGCACGTTGTCGGGCGCCGTGCAAAGGCCCCGGGCCACGGCGCACATCTCGTAGAGGCGCTCCACCGGCACGACGTCCTCGTGGCAGGCGAGTTGGAACACGCTGTCCGCACTCGTGTACAGGATCGGGCAGCCCGTGTCCATGTGCAGTTGTCCCAGTTGCTGAATGATCTCGGTTCCGCTCGCGGCGCGGTTGCCGATGGTCTGCGCGCCGATGGCCCTTTCGAACGCCTTGACCAGCGGGATGGGGAAGCCCTCGGGGTACGTGGGGAAGGCACTCTGCGTGACGATGCCCATCATCTCCCAGTGGCCGGTGACCGAGTCCTTCCCTCCCAAACTCAGCTCCTGCAGCCGGCCGTACCGCCCCGACCCCGGCGAGGTGCCCGAAATCCCACCCGCGGCAAACAGCCCCATGTCTGCGAGGTTGGGGGCGTTGATGCCTCCCGCGGAGTCCCACACGTGCCGCAGGGTCGACGGCCCGTCCAGGTCCCCAAACGCCTCGGCGTCTGGCGCAGTGCCGGCGCCGCACCCGTCCATCACGATCACGATGGCCCGCTTCATTTCGTCCATGCCTTGTAGAACCTACGCCGCGCGTCCTCGGCTCGTGCCACCAGCTCGCGGGGATCAGACAAGCGGGACGCTCGCTGCCACGGGCCGCGCACATTGAGGTGGCCCATCTTGCGACCCGGGCGCGCCTCTGCCTTGCCGTACCAGTGCACGTGGGTGCCAGGGACCTCCAGCGCCGCCTCGATTGCGGGCCGCACGTCCCCAGACCCAGGTTGCCCCAGCAGGTTGACCATGCACACGGGGTCGCCGTGCGCGTCGCCCAGGGGCCAGCCCATCGCAAGCCGCACGTGCTGCTCGAACTGGCTGGTGCCGCCCCAATCGAGGGTGTAGTGCCCCGTGTTGTGCGGGCGCGGCGCGATCTCGTTCACGAGCAGCGAACCGTCCGCGGTCTGGAACAACTCCACACCGAAAAGCCCGTGACCGTCCACGGCGCGAACTGCGGCGAGGGCGACGGAGCTCCCGTCGACGTCGCTGGGGAACACGAGGTCGCACACGTGGTCCGTCTGCACGGTCTCCATTGTGGGATACGCACCGCTCCCTTGCGACCCCACAAACACCATCGCCGCGAGTTCCCGCTCGAATGGCACGAACGCCTCGGCGAGCCATCCCCCGCCGCGCCACAGGACCCCGTGCGCATCGAGTTCCTCGCGGGAGCGGGCGTAGCGCGTGCCCTTGCCGTCGTACCCGCCGAAGCGTGCCTTGAGCACCATGGGGAAGCCGATGGCCGCCACCGCCGCCTCTCCCTCGCCTTCCAGGGCAACCGCGAGGGGCGCGGGCACTCCGGCGGCGTGCAGCGCGGCGCGTTGGGCGAGTTTGTCCTGGAGAGTCTCCAACGTTCCGATGCCTGGCATCACGCACGACGGGTCGCGGCCAGCCAGGGTGCACGCCTCCCGCAGCACAGCGCCGGGGATGAACTCGTTCTCGAGGGTCGCGGGCCCACAGCGGGCCAGCACGCGGGCCACGGCTTGGGGGTCCGACAGCGACCCGCACTCGGCCTCGGCGATTTGGGACGCTGGCGAACAGGGATCGGGGTCGAGGGAAAGGCACGCCAGACCCATGCGCTGGGCGGCTTGGATGGACATGCGCGCGAGTTGGCCGCCGCCGAGGAAGCCGAGGGGCCTGCTCACGGTCGCGTCTCCACGATCTGGGCGGCATCGATCCGGAGGTGGGTGGCTCCATCGAGGTCGCGCGCCCGGATCACGCCCACGAGCTCGGGCTGGCCCATATCCGCCCCGTCGCTTCGGGCGCGCCCCTTGATCCAATCCACGATGGGGTCGATCGGGGCGATGTCGGGAAGGGTGACGTTGAGGCTCACTTGGCTCATCCCGCGGCTGGCGAGCGGAAATCCCAGGGCGCGCACCCCCAGAAAGCGCTCGTCTCCCTCCTGGCGCAGGGTGCGGATCTCGCGGGCGATCTCCTTGGCCAGAGTCCCGTCGTGCGGGGTGAGGGGCACGTTGAACGCGATCAGGAAGTCCCGCACGCCCACCACGCTCACGCCCAATTGGGGGTGGGCGCGCTTGGGACCAACGTCGGAGCGCAGTTCGCGCCCCAGCATGGCCCCAAAGCCGCCGCGGCGCAGCGAAGGGAGGTCGTTCGCGTGCACCCCGTGCTCGGATTTCTCGTAGAAGTAGACCGGCAGGTCCCACTTTTGGGCGAGATGCTCGCCGAGGTCCTCCGCCAGCGCCAGCGCGGATTCGAGCGAATCGGGATTGCCGTCGAGCACCACCACGGGGCAAACGTCGAGGGCACCGATGCGGGGGTGCACCCCCACGTGGCGCCCGAGGTCGATCGATTCGAATGCGAGGTCGGCCAGGGCGTCGATCGCCTCGAACAGGGCCTCAGCCGCGCCGCTGCACGCGGTGATGGTGCGGTTGTGGTCCACGTCGCCCGCGCAGTAGTGAACCGCGACGGGCAAGGCATCGAGCGTGTCGCGGAACCCGTGAAGCAGCTCCTTGTTGCGTCCGAACGACCAATTCGGCACCGCGAGAAGTCGCATCAGAGTCCGGCGATGTTGTATCCGCTGTCCACGAAAGCGATCTGTCCGCTGACCCCTCGGGAGAGGTCGCTGAGCAGGTAGATCGAGGTTCCGGCGACCTCGGTTTGGGTGGCGGGCCGCTTGAGCGGGGCACGGCTCTGCACGCAGTCGATCATCTCGGTCAGGCCCCGCACCCCACGGGCGGCCACGGTGTTGATGGGGCCCGGCGAAACCGTGTTCACGCGGATGCCCCGGCCCCCGAGGTCGGCGGCGAGGTAGCGCACGCTCGACTCGAGGGCCGCTTTGGCCACACCCATCACGTTGTAGTTGCCCACCGCGCGCGTGGACCCGAGATAGCTCATCGTGATCACGCTCGCGTCGTCGTTGAACACGGGCTCCAACGCCTGGCAAAGGCGGACCAGGGAGTAGCACGACACGTCGAGGGCGATGTTGAACGCCTCTCGGGACGTGTCCACGAAGCGTCCGGCGAGGGCTTCGCGCGGGGCGTAGGCTGCCGAGTGCACCAGGAAGTCGATCGTGCCGTACGTGTCGCGCACGGTTTGGACCAGCGCATCGACCTCTTCCTCGACGCCGAAGTCCACGACCACCGTCGTGAATGCGGGGTCGTCTTCCGTGAGTTTGCACACGCCGTCCAACATGCGCTCGTTCTGCGCCCCCACGCCGACGAGCGCTCCGTGGTCCGCGGCAAGTCGCGCCACGGCCCACCCAATGCTGTTCTTGTTGGTGACGTTGAGCACCAACCCCTTCTTGCCCTCAAGCAACATGGTTCCGATTATGCCGGAAGCGCGCGATGCGGGTTATTTGCGGCGCCCTCGGGGTCCGTTGCACTGTGTCAAGAGAATCCCGTGCCACCCCCGTGTCGGGGGTGCGTCAGGTTCGCGGGCACGGCCCAAAAGGTCATGGCAGGGCGCTGGACGATCTCAATGCAACGGACTCCCTCGGGGCCCCACCGCGCGCTCTACCCCGGCGAGCAGCCCGGCAACGGCGTCTGGGCCCGCGGCAACCAGCGGAGGGCGCACGCGGCCCGAGGGAAGGATGCCCATCTCGGCCAGGGCGCCCTTGCTGCCCGCGGGCTGGGGCAGCGATCGCAGGGCCTCGATTGCCGGCAGGAGCGCTGCGAACTTGGCCTCGGCCGCCTCGGGGTTCAGGGGCCACTCGGCGCACACCTGCGACAGCCAGTCGGGCAGCACGTTTGCCGCACCGCTGATCGTGCCGGTCCACCCCGCCCGAAGCGCGTCCAGCAACAGGGTTTCGTTGCCCACGTACAGCGCGCGCTCCGGTCCGAGAGCCTCCCGGTACGTGTCGAGGTTGGCGCGCTCGCCGCTGCTGTCCTTGGCGCCCACGAGGCTGGCGTGGCGCGTCAGTCGGCGCAGCAGGTCGGCGGAGAGGGTCACGCCGGTCTTTTGCGGGAAGTTGTATGCGAGCACGGGCAGCGGGGAACTGGCGAGCACCGCGTCGAACCACGCCTCGATGCCCGCCTCGGTGGCGTCGCGAAAGTAGAACGGGGGCATCACGAGCACGGCCGTTGCGCCGAGGCGGGCCGCTTGACGGCACAGCCACGCGGCCTCGTCGAGGCTGGGAGTGGCGATGCCCAGCACGAGCTCGAGGCTGCCCCGGAGCGGCATCGCGGCGGCCAGCATGTCGCGCTTCTCGACCGCGCTCAGCGACGGCCCTTCGCCGTTCGTCCCGCCCAGCACCGCCCCTCGGCAGCCTCCGGCATCGAACCACGCGAGCACGCGCGCGAGCGCCGGCACGTCGATGGAGCCGTCCGCTGTCAAGGGCGTCACGGAAGCTGGGTACACGCCGGGGCCGAGCATGCCGCGAGTCTACCGGCGGGGCGGTTTGTGGTTGGTCGTTTGTGGTTGGTCGTTTGTCGTTGGTCGTTTGTCGGGCAGATGGGCCGGCAAACGTCCGGATCTCAGCGAACTCCGCGTCAACCGTCCGAACGACCAACGACCAACGACAAACGACAAACGACCTTGCGCTACAATGCGTGCGGATGGAGGGCTGGGGCCTGAAGGTGCTCGGGAGCGTCCTGCTCATTGCGGGCGCGGGGTTCTTTGTGGCGGCCGAATACGCGCTGTTGGGCTCGCGGCGCGGTCGGGTGGACGCGTTGGCGCGCAAGGGAAGCAAATCTGCCGGGCTCCTCGCGGATGCCCTCGGCGACCTCGCCCCGTACGTCGCGTCGATCCAGATCGCGATCACGATGCTTGGCATTGCGGTCGGTTCGATCACCGAGCCGTTCGTCACCGAATCGTTGAGCGCTGCATTTGGCACGGAAGTCGACCCCCGGATCAGTTTCGCGATTTCATTCGTGACCGTCACGTTCGTGATGGTGGTCATCGGCGAGCTGGTGCCGAAATACCTGGCGTTGCGCGTTCCGGAGCGGGTGGGGCTGTTCTGCATTCGGCCCTTGAAGCTGCTCACCACGGCGTTGAAGCCTCTTGTGTGGCTTGTGCAGGCGGCGGGCAAGGGCGTGCTGAAGCTGATCGGGCTGGATCCCGAGGAGCAGAAGGGCGATGCGGTTCCCAAGGAAGAGTTGTTGCTGCTCATCCGTGCCGGGGGCATCGAAGGGGTGCTGGACAAGCTGCACGCCGACCTGATCTCCCGGGCTTTGAAGCTGGACGTGCTCACGGCCATGGACCTCATGGTGCACCGCCTCGACATCCAGTGGCTTGACCTCGACACTCCCAAATCCGAACTCTTCGGGTGCCTCGGCAAGATCCGCCACACGCGGATTCCGGTGTGCCGCGGCGATATCGACGAGGTCGTGGGCATCGTGTACCTGCAAGATGTCGTGCGCCACTACGACGACGCGGACTTCTCCATCGGAGCGATCCTCAAACAGCCGGTGGTGGTGCCCGAGAACCTGCCGATGGACCGCATGATTTCCACGATGCGGGATTCGAAGATCCAGATGCTTCTGGTGGTGGACGAGTACGGCGGAACGAGCGGGTTGCTGACGCTGGAGGACCTCGTGGAGGAGGTCTTCGGGGAGCTTGAGGATCGCCTGGAGAGCGAGCGTGCCCCGATCGAGACCCACCCGGGCGGCCGACTGTCTGCCAGGGCCGAAGTTCGATTCGACGAACTCGTGGGCTACCTCGGCGTCGAGCTCCCCGAGGACCCGGCTACCGACACGCTGGCGATCATGATGGTGGATGGCCTTGCCCGCATGCCGCGCCTCGGCGACGCGATCGAGACCCCCCTGGGCACGATGCGCGTCGAGAACATGGCGCGCCGGCGCATCACCCGCGTGTCGGTGCACCTGTCGCGTCAGTTCCATGAAGTCGGGTCGGGAGTCTAACCGCAGATGGGCACAGATCCGGATCCCTATCTGTGCCCATCTGCGCCCATCTGCGGTTAGATTCCGAAGGTCCGCCACCAACCCGCGGGTAACGTGGGGCGCATGCGTGCCCTTTGGATCGCCCTTGCTCTCGTCTGCACCGTGGTGGCCCATGCGGACCGTCTGATCCTGATTCCGACCGCCACCAAGCTCACCTATGGCAGCTACCGCCTTGAGCACCTGTTCGACCAGAGCGGGTCGGGCCACTCCCAGGAGTATTTGGGATATGGGATCGGTGTGTCGTTCGACATGGCGGTGACTTCGGGCGATCTCACGGGCTTGGACGATCTGTCCTTCGACTTTGCGTTTCACGTGCTGGACCCCATCGTGGACTTTGCACCGGGATTCTCGGTTGGGGTGGTGGACGCGCTGGACCGCACGCACGATGGGCGCCGCGCCTACGTGGCCACTACGTATCGTTCGGGTCTGGATGGCCCTTTCAACGCCTTCACCCCCGCGGAAGCCACGTTGGGGATGTTCTTCGGGTCGCGCAACGCGATGTTCACGGGTGTTCAACTCCCGTTCAGCGATGCGCTGCGTCTTCTGGTGGAGCACGACGCGAACCGTCTGTCGGCGGGCATCGAGGTGAGGCCGTTCAAGGGGTGGTCGGTTCGGTGGGTCCAGCGGGAGGACCGTCAGATTTGGAGTTTGGGGATTCGGGCCCGTCTGTGAGCGGAAGTCCCGCCCGCTGACAGGCCGCGTGAACCGCCGCCCGTAGCGCATCGGCGAACGCGTCGCGATCGGGGAAGTCCGCGTAGCGCAGGGGGGGACCGTAGGCGATCGTGGCGTGGGCCCACCGAGGGATCGACGCGCCTTTGGGCAGTTTGCGCTCGGTGCCGGAGATGCCCGTGGGCACCACCGCCGCCCCCGAGCGTTTCGCGAGCAGCGCGACGCCCCGGTTGAAGGGGCCGAGAACCTTGCCGTCGCCGCGCGTGCCCTCGGGGAACACGAGCACGAGCTCTCCCGCCGCGAGGCGCTCCAAGGTCTTGCGGATCGCCTCGGTGTCTCCCCCGCCGCGGCGCACGGGGAACGCGTTGAGGCTTCGGATCATGGGGCCGAACACGGGCACTTTGAACAGCTCTTCCTTGGCCATGAACGCGACTTTGCGGGGCACGGTGCCCGCGACGAGGGGCGGGTCGAAGTGGCTGAGGTGGTTGGGCGCCACGATCACGGGGCCTTTCAAGGGGATGTTGTCCCGGCCGATGATGGTGAGTCCGCCGAACACCTGGAACGCCCCGACCCGGGCGAGGGTCTCCACAAACCAGTACCAGGGGTCGCCGTAGAACACGCGGGAAGGATACCGTCGGGCAGGAAGCCTAGCAACACCGGCGAATGGAACGCGTGTGGGGCATGGCGAGGCGGGACCGTGGTGGAAGGCGTTGACGCGCTACCAGTGGCTGGTGCTGGTGGTCGCGTGGCTGGGCTGGGTGTTCGACATCATGGACACGGCCCTGTTCAACCTGGCGAAGCGCCCGATGCTGATCGACATGCTGGGCGGCGAGGAGGCCTACAAACTGCACGGGCCCGAGATCGAGGGGCAGATCCTAATGGTGTTCCTCATCGGGTGGTCCATCGGGGGGCTGGTATTTGGCGTGCTGGCGGACCGCTGGGGCCGAACGCGGACCCTCGTGGTGACGATCCTCATGTACTGCGTGCTGACGGGCCTGACGGCGCTGTGCAAGACGCCGGAGCAGGTCGCGGTGGCCCGGTTCCTCACCGCTTTGGGCATCGGGGGCGAGTGGGCGGCCGGCGTGGCGCTGGTCGCCGAGGCGCTGCCGGACCGTGCGCGGGCGCCCGCGGCGGCGTTCATCCAGTCGGCCGCGGCGGTGGGCCCGGCGCTGGCCGCGACCCTTGGCATCGCCCTTGCCAAGGCCCCGTGGCAGTGGCTGTTCCTCGTGGGGGTGCTCCCGGCTGCGCTCACCGTGGTGATCCGCCGCAAGGTGCGCGAGCCGGAACGATGGGAACGCTCGGTGACGGCGGCGCCTTCGCGGCCTTTGGCGGAGCTGTTTGGCAGGCCGATGTGGCGGCGCCACGCGTTGGTGGCCGCGGTCATCGGGGTGGTGGGTATCGCCGGGGCGACGAACGTGAGCTTCTGGCTGCCGAACCTCGTGTCGTCGGTCAGCGAGGGTCTGGCCTCGGACAAGATCCAGCAGCGCACGGGGTACGCGATGTACGTGCTGCAGATCGGGACCCTGCTCGGCGTGTTGGTGGTGCCGTGGCTGTGCGAGCGTTGGGGCAGGAAGCGCACGCTGGCGGTGTGTTTTGTGGCCGCGCCGCTGTCGGTGGCGGCGGCGAGCCTTGGAGCGAGTTCCTATTCGGCACTGCTGCTGTTGGCGCCGCTGATGTCCTTCTTCGCGATCGGGCTCAGCGCGGCGTTCGTGCTGTACTTCCCAGAGCTGTTCCCCACGAGGATACGGGCGACGGGGGCGGGGTTCGCGTACAACACGGGCCGCATCGCGTCGGCGCCGGTGCCGTACCTGACGGGCCTGCTGATTGGTGGAGCCAAGGGCGGCGTCGGCGAGGGAATGGCCCATGCCGGCCTCGTGTATTTGGTGGGCTTGTTCGCGCTCGCGTTTGCGCCGGAGACCAAGGGAAAGCCTCTCCCCGAAGAGTAGGGCCCCGACGCCTGTGGAAAAATAAGTCATATTTCTTATGTTTTCCACTATCAGTCCTCATAGTAGATATGGCAAAATGGATTTCGATCTTAACATCGTCTTGACAAGAGCCTGGGCAAACTCCCGCAACGAGGCGGGGTGCGCTCCAGACGGAAATGCAAAAGCCAGGGATAGGGCTGTCAGGCCGCTTCGGACGAGGAATCAATAGGAGACCATCAATCATGAAAAAAGGCTTTACCCTCATTGAGCTGCTCGTGGTGATTGCGATCATCGCGATTTTGGCAGCCATCCTGTTCCCAGTGTTCGCTCAGGCGAAGGCAGCCGCGAAGAAGACGGTAGCCATCTCGAACCAAAAACAAATCGGTTTGTCCGTGCTGATGTACATGGCGGACTACGACGATCGTTACCCGCGCAACGATGACTGCTCGCCGAACTCGTCCTTGAACCCGGCTCTAAACAGCCGACCGTTCAACCCGACGGGCCAGGGTTGCGTCAGCGCCCCGTTCCACTACCGCATGAACCACTACGCGTGGCAGAAGTGGGTGATGCCGTACGTCAAGAACCTTCAGCTCTTTGAGCACCCGGGTCGCCAAAAGATCGACGCGATCACGTCCTCGTGCCCCGGTGGCCAGTGGTCAGATTGCGGGCAGATCATGGGCGGCTTCGCCTTGAACCTTGCGATCACGGGAGCGCTCAACACATATAACCGTGCTCCAACGGCAGGCGGTCGCGAGCGAAACAGCTGGCTGGGTGGTTCGCAAAACAACATCCCGGACGTTTCGCGCGCAATGATATTGCTGGAGTATGGTCACCCTTCGGTGAACTTCGCGCCGGTGGTTTTCGATTCGGCCATCTCTTCAAATCCTGTCCAGACTGTGTACCCGGCCGCATTTCGAGAGTTCTGGGGTCGCTGGCTCCTCCAGTGGAATGTTTGCACAGGTGCCAACATGAACGAAATGGGCAGCCAGCCGAACGCTCTCGCGTTTGCGGGCGGCGTTGCTCTGGGTATGGCCGATGGAAGCGCGAAGTTCTTCCCGGTTCAGAAGTTCCTCGCCGAGACCCCAACGGCTGCGGAGTACGGGGTCGCCCTCCCTGCGAGCAACGCTTGCGGAGGCACGAGCGGCGTGATTGTGACCTCGGGAACGCCGAACGTTCGGATCAACTACCCGCTGTGGGGCCTAACGAACCAGTAATGAGAAACCTTTCCTTGCTGGTGTTGGGACTTGCCGTTGTTTGTGCAGGGTGCAGCAGAGGGACGAATTCCAACGTCACTCAGGATCAGTCAGAGGCGCAGTATGACAAGATCCAGAAGGCTACGGACAAACTTACTGGGGCCAAGCCTGCCCAGGACGGTCAGTCGGAGAACTAGCCGGTTCCAACTGGCTGCGGGGGGCTGGTCCGGAACATTCCGCCAGCCTCTCTTGCCTTGGTGTTTGTCGGGCGGGTGGGGATTCGTTGCTCTCCACCCGCTTATTCCCTTCCGCCCGTTATAATCAAGGGGTTGAAGCTCGTCGTCTGCATCGTCCATAACCGAGACAAGGGAAAGATCACCGAGGAGTTGGTGCGCGCCGGCTTCAAGTTCACGGTGATCGGGTCCACGGGCGGGTTCCTGCGCGAGGGGAACACGACCTTTCTCATCGGCGTGGAGAACGATGAGAAGGACGCGGTGCTCGGACTGATCGGCCAGAACTGCAAGGCGCGCGAGCAGTTGGTCAACGTGATGCCCTTCGAGGCCGCGCCCCCCGGGGCGTTCATACCCAGTCCCGTGAAGGTGCCCGTGGGGGGGGCCGTGGCGTTTGTGATCGATGTCGAGCAGTACGAGCGTTTCTAGCCTTGATGCCATGGCGGGGTTGGACGCCGCGAAACGGCTTTTTCCACGCCTGGTGGCCCCCGGGTGCGCCGTCCACGCCGTGTTGCTGTACGGGGCGCCCGGCTCCGGCAAGTCCACCGTGGCCGATGCGCTCGCCAAGGCTTGGTTGTGCCTCGAAGAGGGGGGAGGCGCGTGTGGGGCGTGTCGCGCGTGCCTTGCCTTCGACCGGGGCGCGTGTGCGGACTTCCAGCGCGTCGAGCCGCAGCCGCCGAGCCGCATCATCCGCCTGGGCGCGATCGTGCCGCGCAAGGACGACGGCGTTGGAGTGCCGCTCCAGACGTTCTTTCGCACCCCGCCCGTGCAGGCGCGCCGACGAGTCGTGGTGATCGAATCGTGCGACCGCATGAACGCCGACGCCGCCAACGCGCTGCTCAAGACGCTTGAGGAACCCCACGAGTTCGTGCGCCTGGTGTTGACCACCGATTCGATTGCGCAAGTGCTGCCCACGATCCTGTCGCGATGTGTGGCGGTGGCGTGCGAACTCCCCTCTCCCGCCGAACTGGAAGCGGCGCTGGGGCCCATCACCGAAGCCGAGCGATTGGTGTCCGAGGGGTCGCCCGGACGGATTGCGGCGGGGCGCGGGGACCCCGACGCGGTCGAGGCCATCGCCTCGTTCAGCCGCCGCCTCGGCAAACGCGAGCCGGGCGATGCCCTCGCCGCCTCCGACTCCCTGCGCTCGTACTGCGACGCGCTCGCCGACGCGAAGAAGTGCGGCGTGCGCCAGGGATGCGCCGACGGGCTCGAGCAACTCGGGGCGTGCGTGCGCGGCCTGTACCCTGAGCGCGCGGATTGGGCCGCCGCCATCGCGGAGGCGCATCGGCGAATCTTGGGCAACGCCAGCCCCGGTCTCGTGTTCGACGCCCTGATGGTGACCCTCTTGGTTCCACGGGAAGGGTAGTTCCCATCTCCAACAGGGTGCTGAAGAAGGCCAACGCACCCGTGCCACCCCCGTGTCGGGGGTGCGCCAGGTTCGAGAGTTCTCACCT
>CAYJMZ010000038.1:0-15046 GCA_964370995.1 uncultured Fimbriimonadaceae bacterium
GAGGCCCTTTACCCTATGTGGGCCGTCTCAAACCCGATCCCCGATCCCCGATCCCCGATCCCCAATTAATGGTGCGCGGCCTTCTGGGCGACGGCGGGGTCGATCCTGATGCCGGGGCCCATGGTGCTGCTGACGGTGACGCTCCTGATGTAGCGGCCCTTCGCGGTGGCGGGCTTGGCCTTGATCAGCGCGTCGAGGGCGGCGACGAAGTTCTCGAACAGCTGCGATTCGTTGAATGCGGCCTTGCCGATGCCCAGGTGCACCACGCCGGCCTTGTCCGCGCGGTACTCGAGGCGCGTGGCGCCCTTGATCTCCGCGACGGCGGCGCCTATTGCGTTGGTGACCGTTCCGTTGCGCTTGTTGGGCGTGCGCGGGCCGAGCATGCGCCCGATCTTGCCGATCTGGGGCGCCATCTCCTCGGTCGCGAGGATTACGTCGAAATCGCGGAAGCCACCCTGGATCTGGGTGATCAAATCCTCGGCGCCGACCGTATCTGCGCCCGCAAGTTCGGCCTCTTGGGCTTGGTCGCCCTTGGCGAGCACGGCGACCTTCTTGACCTTGCCGGTGCCGTGGGGAAGGGTCGTGATGCCGCGCACGTTCTGCTCGCCCTTCTTGGGGTCGATGCCGAGGCGGACGGCGAGGTCCACGCTCTCCGGGAACTTGGCGCTCGCGTTCTTCTTGAGCAGAGCGAAGGCCTCTTCAACCGTGTAGAAGCTGCTCTTGTCCACATTGGCGGCAGCGGCCACGTAACGCGGCGAATGCTCGTTCTTCTTGAGGTTTTGACGCAATGGATTCTCCTGTGGTGCAGGCGGCTCGGAGCGGATCCGGGCCTCCCACGGGGTCGGGGCTGGGCGCTTTACGCGTCAGCTTTTTTGGTGGTCTTCTTGGGCTTCGGCTCGGCGACTTCGGCTTTCGGAGCTGCAGCGGCTTTGGGCGCGGCTTTGGCTTTCGCGGCGGCTGCAGCTTTCGGGGCGGCTGCGGCTTTCGGGGCGGCTGCAACTTTCGGGGCGGCTACAGCTTTCGGGACGGCTGCAGCTTTCGGGGCGGCTACGGCTTTCGGGACGGCCTTCTTCTTGGCGGCGGGCTTCTTCTCAGCCGTCGCGACCGCGGCAGCCTTCGCAACGGGTGCCTTCTTCTTGGCTACAGCCTTCTCCGCCGCGTCCCCCGATTTGGGAGCGCCGTACTGCTCGCGCAGGTCTTTCTGGATCTGTTTGATGCGCTTGAGCTTTCGGTGCCGACGTTGTCGGATTTCTTTGTTCTTGACTCGCATAGGTGGTCCCCAGGTCCAAGACGCCAATGCACCTTGATCCAGCCCGAGAATTCTACCCGAGGGTGAACCGCCTCAGGGACGCCATGTCGGCCGCGTCGGGGGTCGCGACTCCCACGTGCTGCACCACGCAGGCCGCCGCCTGGGCCGCCAGCTCGAACACGGGCCTCTGGAATCCCGCAACCGCCAGTCCCAGCGCGACGGCCGCCACGACGGTGTCGCCCGCGCCGGCGGTGTCGTAGACCTCGACGCGCGGCGCCTCGACGCGGAACGTCTTTGGGCCGCTCGCGAGCAGCCCGCCCTCGCCCAGGGTCACCAGCAGCGCATCGACCCCCAACTGCGCGCGAAGGGTGTGCGCACCCTCCTCCGCCTGGTCGTCTTCGAGGGAGTTCCACAGGCCGAGGGCGGCGGTGGCCTCGGCGCGGTTGAGGCTGAGCAACGTCGCGCCGCGGTACTGAGAGAGCGAGCGGGGTTTGGGGTTCACAACCACGGGGATTCGCCGCCCGCGCGCCGCGGCGATGGCTGCTTCGGCCACGCGCGGGGTCAGCGTGCCCTTGAGGTAGTCGCTCAGTACGAGCACATCCGCGTGGTCGATCGCCATTGCGATCGCATCGCAGAGCCGCTCTTCGATTGCGGGCCCCACGGGGGAATCCTCCTCCTCGTCGATGCGCAGCACTTGGTGCGCGTGGTCTGCCAGCACGCGCGTCTTCGTCGTGGTGGCGCGCGTGGGGTCGGTCACAAGGCCGGTCGCGTCGATCCGCTCGCCGCCGAGGGCCCCGCGCAGTCGGGACCCCGCCTCGTCGTCACCCACCACGCCCACGAGGGTCGCGCTGGCGCCGAGGGTCACCGCGTTGCGCGCGACGTTTGCCGCGCCTCCCGGCACGTGCGAGGCGCGCGTTTGGCGCACGACCATCACGGGGGCCTCCGGGCTGATGCGCGTCGCGGTGCCGAACAGGTACGCGTCGAGCATGAGGTCGCCGAGCACCACGACGCGCACGCCGGCGAATCGGTCGAGCAGCACAACGCTCATTCCGCCTCCGGCATGGGCTGCGGCGGGTTGCGCCGGCCCCACAAGAGCACTGCGGCGCCCGCAAGCACCAGCACCAGCGCGGCGACGTGCGCCTCGGTGAGCGGCAGCGAGCCCATAGTGGTGGATGTGGTGCCCGCGCGCCAGAACTCGTACACGAAGCGCGCGATGCCGTGCAGAACGAGGAACAGCCCAAACGTCTGTCCCGCGCGAAGCCCCCTGCGCTCCAAAGCGAGCAACACCCCCAGCGCGGCGAGGTTCATCAGCGAGTCGTAGATCTGCGCGGGGTGGAACAAGCCCGCCGCGTTCTCGACGTGGATCCCCCAGGGCAGATCGCAGTGTCCGCCGTAGCAGCACCCGTTGAGCAGGCATCCGACGCGCCCGATCGCGTGGCCCACGAGCATTGCCGGCGCCAGCGCGTCCAGCAGATTCCAAAGTGGCTTTTTCAAACGCCGGCACGCGATCACCACGGTCAGGAACCCAAAGATCAAGCCTCCGAAACTCGTGAGACCCTCGAACTGAAGGGTCAACAACTTCTCGGGGTGCTCGCGGTAGAAGGGAATCTCCTGCGCCAGGAACGCCACGCGGGCCCCGAGCACCCCCGCGATGAGCGTCCAGAACGCCACATCCGAGATCTGCTCCGGCGTGAACCCGAACCGCGGCCCGCGCTTCCGGGCAAACAGCAGAGCCACGGCAAAGGCCAGGAGCATCAACAGTCCGAAACTGTGGACCTTGAAGTCGAAGATCTCGAAGAGGATGGGATGCATGGGAGTTCCGGGCAGGGCGAGTCTACCTACGCCCTCCGACGCGCCGGGGACGCGAAGGACGAACAACGAACAACGAACAACACGGGTAGAACACGCCATGCTCGACGCGTCCTCCCAAGCCGAGGTGCTGAACCAGGCGCTGCCCTACATCCAGCAGTTCCGCAACCAGACGTTCGTGATCAAGTACGGCGGGAACGCGATGGGCGACCCCGACCTGCTGCACGGGGTGATCCGCAACGTGCTGCTGCTGGGGCTCGTGGGCATCCGCACGGTGCTGGTGCACGGCGGGGGGCCGGAGATCGACCGGTGGTTGGATCGGCTGGGCATCGAAAGGCGCGTCGAGAACGGCCTGCGCGTCACGGACGCCGACACCATGGCCGTGGTGGAGATGGCCCTCCTGCGCACCAACAAGGGGTTGGTCGCCGAGGTGCAGCGCGCGGGCGGACGGGCAATCGGCCTGTCGGGAAGGGACGGCCACATGCTGACCGCCGAGCCGATCTCGGAGGCCCTGGGGCGCGTGGGCAACGTCGTGGAAGTGGACACCGAGGCCCTTGACATGGCGCTCGACGGCGGGTTCGTGCCGATCGTGTGCTCCGTGGCCTCGGACGCCGATGGTGGGAGCCTCAACGTCAACGCCGACAGCGCCGCCGCCGCCCTCGCAGGGGCCCTCCACGCAAGCAAGTTGATCTTGCTGACCGAGACCGACGGCGTGCTCGAGCGCCGCGACGACCCCAAGTCCCTCATCAGCAAACTCGCCCCCGAAGACGCGCGCGCCATGATCGCCGACGGCCGCGCGGACAAAGGCATGGTGCCCAAGCTCGAAGCCGCCATGCAAGCCCTAGACGCGGGAGTGCAACGCGTGCACATCCTCAACGGCGCACAACCCAACTCCCTGCTGATCGAAGTGTTCACCGACTCCGGAATCGGCACGATGCTCTCGCGGTAAGTTTTAGAGTGCGCGGACTTCGTTAGCGCTTTTGAAGACGGCGGAGCCGCTCCGCGGAGTGGGAAAGCGCGAACTTCGTTAGCGCACTCTAAAATCGCGCCCATCACCCATCGCTGTTGCTCGCTCGCGGGCTTGCGCGGCGCTCTTCTTGTCCCCGAGGCCCTCGTACAGGCGGATGATTTCGGCCCACGCGCGGCGGATGTGGTGGGGGCGCGCTTGGAGGAACGTACGGCCGGCGTTGGATCGGCGGTTGACACGCACGCGCTGGTGCTGGGTGATGGCGTCTTCGAGCAGCTTGGCGAGGGCGGGGTCGTGACCCTTGCCCTTGGCTGGCGGCTCGATCTCGTACAGCACGGCCATGAGAATGGGTCCAGCCTGCTCGTCGGGCGTGTCAAACGTCGTGCGGGCCAAGTCGATCGCGCGGGGGATGTCTCCAAGATGCGCCTCCGCCGTGGCGAGACGAAGGGTGTCGTTGACGCGCCGGTCCTCCGACAAGGGCTTCTGAAGCGCGACCATCAGCGCGCTGCGGGCCAAGGGCCACTCCTTGGCGGCGAGGAACACCTCGGCGTACTCCCACGCCTGGTCCACGGGCACGTGTTCGAGGTCGATGGTGCCGATCTCCTTGGCTGCGTACTGTCGCAACAGCTCGCGGCCCTCAGCTTCACTGAACTCGCCCTTTGCGATGCGCGCGTTGGTCGCATCGGACGCCGCTTTCAGGTTCTGGCGCAACACTTCGGGCTGGAGCACACCGACCTTGGTGGGGTCGTTGGGGTCCGGCGGGGGCTCTACAACCTGACAACCCGCCGCCAGCGCGAGCAAGAGGAGCCCAACGAAACGCACGCTACGACACCAGCTGCAATCGCGACTGATCGAATTGGGAGTCGCGGTAGATCTCACCGCCGACGAACGTCAGCAGGGCCTTGCCCTTGAAAGGCATGCCCTGGAACGCGGTGTTCTTGCCCTTGCTGAAGGTCTTCGCGACGTCGAACGTCCATTCGAGGTTGGGGTCGATGACCGTGACTTGCGCAACGGGCGCGTCGCCGGGTTTGAGGGAGCCAGCCTCGAGCCTGAGGATGCGCGCGGGTGCGGTGGACAGCTTGCGCACGGTCTCCAGGGGAGAGAGCACGCCCTTGTGGGTTAGGTACGTGAGGGTCGCCCCGACGGCGCTCTCCAGGCCGACAATCCCGAACGGCGATTCCTCGAACGGTGCGTGCACCTCGTGGCTTGCGTGGGGCGAATGGTCGCTGGCGATGCAGTCGATCGTGCCGTCGGCCAGCGCCTGCAGGATGATGTCGATGTCCACCTGCGTGCGTAGGGGCGGCTGCATCTTGTAGTTGCTGTCGAACTCGGCGACGTCCTCTTCGGTGAATATGAAGTGCTGCGGCACCACCTCGCACGTGACCGGCGCGCCCAGCCACTTGGCCTGGCGGATCATCTCGACCGCGCTCCAAGTGCTGACGCGCATGACGTGCAGTTGGCAGCCGGTGTTGAGCGAAAGCAGGCAGTTACGCATCACCGCAACGTCCTCGGCGGTGCGGGGGATACCCTTGAGCCCGAGCATCGCGCTCATGGCGCCCTCGTTCATGCTCCCGCCGCGCGACAGGTTGGCGTCCTCGCAGTGTGCGAGCACCGGGAGGTCGAGCTGCACGCAGAACTCCATCGCCTTGGTCATCACGAGCGCGTTCTGGATGGGGAAGCCTTCGTCGGAGGCCGCCACGATGCCCGCGGCCTTGAGCGCGGCCAAGTCGCTGAGGTGCTCGCCGCGCATGCGCTTGGTGAGGGCGCCCACGGGGGCCACGAACACGCCGCCGGACCCGGGCGACGCGGCGCGGTCGAGCAGAAAGTCGATCAGTGCGGGGTTGTCGAGGGGCGGGTCCGTGTTGGGCATGCAGCACACGGTGGTGAACCCACCCGCCGCCGCGGCCTGCGTGCCCGTGAGGATCGTCTCCTTGTGCTCGCCGCCCGGCTCGCGCAGGTGGCAGTGGGGATCGACCAGCCCGGGCGTGATCCAGTAGCCCGTGCAATCGTACTCGTCGTCGATGTGCGAGGTGTCCACCGTTTCGCCGTACTCGACGATCTGGTCGTCCTCGATGACCAGGGACCCGACGTGGTCGAGATCTTGCGAGGGATCGAGGATCCTTCCGTTGTGCAGCAGTGTTCTCATGCTTTGGCTTTGGCCCGTACACGGGGCGCGGGGCGGGATCGAGGCTTGGGCTTGGCGGCGGGCGCCGGTTTGGCGGGCGCGGTGGAGGTGAACACCCAGTCGAGCGCCGCCATGCGCACGAAGATGCCGTTGGTGACCTGATCCACGATCGCGGAGCGCTCGAAGTCCGCGGCCATGTCGTCCACCTCGATGCCGCGGTTCAGCGGTCCGGGGTGCATGACCAGGCAGTCGTTCTTCGCGTAGCGCAAGGTGTCCTGGTTGACCTGATAGAGCTTCGCGTACTCGCCGATGCTGCTGATCAGGCCCTCGTCCATCCGTTCGCGTTGGAGGCGCAGGCAGATGATGACGTCGGCGTCGGCCACGCCGTTCTCGAGGTCGTAGTACGCGGTGCCCGGCAGGAGCGACGTGTGGCTCGGCATCAGCGTGCGGGGGCCCACGAACCGCACCTCGGCACCCATCTTGTGGAGGAGCCACGCGTTGGACCGTGCGACGCGCGAGTGGTCCACATCGCCGACGATCGCCACCGTGAGGCCCTCGATGTGCCCTTTGCGCTCGAGGATGGTCATCGCGTCTCCCAACGCCTGCGTGGGGTGCTCGTGCATGCCGTCGCCGGCGTTTAGCACGGGCCCGCCGAAGTGGCGCGCGGCGAGGGCGGGCGTCCCACTGAGGCGGTGGCGGATCACCAGGCCGTCGAGGCGCTCGTAGCGGAGCGTGAGGATCGTGTCCTTCAGGGTCTCGCCCTTGGTCATCGAGCTTCCCGCGCTCGCGAAGTTCACGGATTTCATGCCGAGAAAGTGCGTGGCCTGCTCGAACGACACCCGCGTGCGGGTCGATCCCTCGAAGAACAGCATGCCGACCACGTAATGGTCGAACGGCGGAATCTTGTGCCGCCCGGTGACAGCCTTCTTGTAGGCCGCTCCCTTGTCGAGGAGCTCCTCGATTTCGTTCTTTTGTAGATGGCGGATGGCGAGCAGATTGCGGCCCATGGTTACTCCAATCCCTCCGTTGCGTGGGTCAACACTACCGCATCCTCGCCGTCGTATTCGTGGACCTTCACCACGATGTGATCGCTGCGTTCCGTCACGATGGTTCGGCCGCAATAGTCGGGCTGGATGGGGAGCTCGCGATGGCCGCGGTCCACCAGCACCGCAAGCTGCACGCTGCCGGGGCGTCCGAACCGCATCAGGGCGTCCAGCGCCGCACGGGCGGTCCTTCCGGTGTAGATCACCTCGTCCACGAGGATCACGCGCGTGCCGTTGACCTCGAACGGGATCTCGGTTTCCAACGACTCGCCGGCCGGCCGGTCGTCGCGAAAGGCGCCGATGTCGAGTTTTCCACACGGCACGGTCGTTCCCTCGATCTGGGTCATCACGAACGCGAGTCGTTTGGCGACGGGCCAGCCGCGCCTCAGCACGCCGACCACCACGAGGTTCTCGGCGCCACCGTTGGCCTCGAGCACCTCGTGTGCCATGCGCCCAAGTGTTCGGCGCATGTCCCCAGCATCCAGCAACACGGTTCCCATCGGTGCATTATGGCGGTTCCGACGCCCGGCCTGTGGCCCAACCCCGCAACGTTTTCGGGGGCGCGGCTCAGCGGGAGTGGAACGTTTCGGGGGGGAGACGGAGGGGCGAACGGGGCCTTCTTTCCGTCAAAGCCCCTCGCGTCTTGCCTCAAGTTCGGGTCCGAGCGTGCCGACAAATCTACTAGCACGCCGAACGCGGGAGCAAAGACGCATGTACGAATCCTATTGGGGCCTTGCCGAGCCACCATTCAGCCTGACTCCAGACCCGCGGTTCCTCTATATGAGCCGCGGGCACGAAGACTCGCTGATGATGTTGCACTACGCAATCACCCGCAACAAGGGCGCAGCGATGCTGTCGGGCGACATCGGGCTGGGGAAGACGACGCTCAGCCGAAAACTCCTGGATCTGATCGATCCCGTGAGGAACCGGATCGTGCTGATCGTGAACCCCATCCTGACGCCGGTGCAGATCCTTCGCGAAGTGCTCAGTCAGCTGGACGTCGAGACGAAATCCCGCAACCGCCAAGTGTTGGTCCAAGACCTCCACAAGGCACTGCTCGGACATTACGAGCGGGGCCAGCGCGTGGTTCTGATCATCGACGAGGCGCATCTGCTGCGGTCGACGCAGTCGCTCGAAGAGTTGCGTCTGCTGCTGAACTGCCAGATGAACGACCAGTTTCTGATCAGCCTCGTGCTGATCGGGCAGATCGAACTGCGCGATAAGATCCGGCGTGTCCCGGCCCTCGAGCAACGCCTGGCCGTGCGCCACACGCTGAAGCCGCTCGACGTGAACGAGACGGGCGAGATGGTCCTGCACCGGCTGCGGGTCGCAGGCTTCGCAGGAGACAGCAGCCCGTTCACGCCCGATGCGATCTACGAGCTTCACAAGCACTCACATGGGATCCCGCGGCTGATCAGCCAACTCGCGGACAACGCTCTGATGGTGGGCATGGCCCAGAAGGCGAAGATGGTCGATGGCTTCCTGATGAACGGGGTCGCGCTCGACTACATGGGGGTCGAAGCGGCATGAATTTGGTCGACGCCATCCGCAAAGCCGCCGTGCAGGCGGGAGTTTCATTGATGAACAACGAAGACATTTCGACGCAAAAGCCCGCGAGCGAGCCCGTTTGGGAGCCTGCGGTGTATCAACCGCCCGTGCCGAACGAGCCTCCAGCGCCTTCGACCGAGGTCGTTTCAAGCTCTGCGGGGCTCCTCGACGTGAGCGATCCCGTGCCATCCGATACGGGGTCGGGGCTCGTACGGGTCGAGTTTCACCTTCAACCCGAGCAGATTGCCGCGTTCTTCAGGGCCGTCTCGGCGATACAACACCCCGTGCTGACGCTTCGAGAGGCCGCCGCACAGTTGCGCGTGTCCTCGAAGATGCTTCAGGCGCTTGCGGAAGAGGGCGAGGTCCCGGGCTTCCAGGTCGAAGGCCGCTGGCGCTTCGCCAAGAACCAGCTGGATGCGTGGATCGCCCAGCAGCAGGAGGACTCTCATGCCGCTTAAGATTTGGGGAACAAACGCCATCGCAGGCATCGACATCGGCCACCACGCCATCAAGGCCGTGGCGATCGAGCGCGCTGGCGACCATTGGAAGGTTACGCGATCCGGCTCGGTGCCCACCCCGCCCGAGAGCGTTCGCGAAGGGGTCGTGATCGAAACGGCCGCCGTGGGCGCGGCGATCCGCACGCTCATCAAGGAATCCCGCATCGCCGCATCGAACGTGCACATCGCCGTTTCGGGCGGCTCGGTGGTCGTGCGTACCGTGCGCATTCCCCGGATGCCCGAGGCGACCCTGCGCAAGTCGATCAAGTACGAGGCGAGCCGCTACGTGCCGAGTTCTGTCGAGGAGAGCCACATCGAGTTCGAGATTGTGGGCTTCGCCGACGAGAACCTGATGGACGTGCTGGTTGTCGCCGCTCCCCGCGATGTGGTCGGCAGCCGGATCAAGGCGTGCGTGGCTGCCGGTTTGACGGTCGACGCGGTCGATGTGGAGGCGTTCGCTTCGTACCGCTCGCTTGTCGAGGCGAACCAGAGCGAGGCGTGGCACGCGGCCACGATCGCGCTGGTGGACATCGGCGCGTCCACGACGAGCATGAGCGTGGTGAGCAGCGGACAGTTCTGCATGACCCGCTCGATTCCGCAAGGCGGCCAGATCCTGACCGACGCGCTGAAGAGCTACTTCAAGCTGTCCGACGAGGACGCGGAGACCGGCAAGTCCCAACTCGACGTGTCGGAACTCTTCGCCCAAGGCCAGCCTGCGGTGGAGAACCCTCCCCTGCGGGTGCTTCAGCCGCACTTGGACGACCTCGTGCGGGAGATTCGCCGCTCGCTGAACTACTACCAGTCGCAACAGACCGAGTCGGGCGTCAGCGCGCCGGTCAGCGAACTGGTGGTGTCGGGGGGCGGCGCTCGCCTCCACGGGTTGGCCGCGTACATCGGCCACAAGTTGCAGATTCCCACCGCGCCATTCGGCGTATTCGACAACCCCCGCTTCATCCGTGCGAACGGAGAGAGCGGCGGTGGTCTCGACCTTTCGGTGGCGAGCGGACTCGCCATGCGCCCGCACCACAAGGCCGCCTAGAGCGGAGGACCAACGATGCCATTGATCAATCTAATTCAGGAGGAGAAGCTCGCCGATCGGCGTATGGAACGCCAAACGCGCGCGTACTTCTTCGGTTTCGTAGGTGCCCTGATCGCCTCCGCCGCCTCGTTCGGATTCTTGGTGTTCCTCACCGACGGATTGCAGAGCGAGGAGGGTCGGCTCAAGGCCCAGGCGCAGAAGACCTCGCCGTTGCTTAAACAGATCACCGAGAACAAGCGGCTGTACAGCGAGTTTTCCCCTCGGGTAGGCACGCTACAAGATGCGCAGGCCATGACCGGCCGATGGGACCGCATTCTCAACCACTTGACGTTCAACACGCCGACCGACACGTGGCTCACCTCGGTCCGGTGCTCCCAGAACGATCCCACCAAACCCGTGGAGATCGATTTCGTGGGTGTCAGCGCGATGCAGGAGCGGGTGGGCGAGTACATGATGCGCCTTCAGAACTGCGCCGACCTCGAGAGCGTGAACCTCAAGTTCACGCAGGAGAAGCTCACAACGAACGGCAAGGGCATCGAGTTCGACCTCGGCGCGGCCATCGGTGGGACCGCCACAGAGAAGAAGGTGGTGTCCGAAGAGGGCCAGGAGGTTCAAACCACATGAAGCGCCAGCCGAATCCACGGCTCTATATGGGACTCGCGGTGCTGACGCTCGTCGCGGGCTCCGGAGCCACGTACTACCAACTCGGCCTGATGAACGAACAGGCGTCGCGCGTCGAGAAGCTGCGGGTGGACACGCGTCCCGAGGAGCAGATCCGCAAGGATTTGGCCGCCTCGCAGACCCAACTCGCCGAATGCGTCCAGCAACTCACGCACCTCGAGCAGGGCGTTCCGTCGTTCGCGTACGTTCCGACGATGCTCGCCGAGTTGGAGAAGCTCGGCAGCGACACCGGGATCCAGGTGCTGGGCGTGCGCCCCATGGTGGCCCAGGTTGCGAAGGACGGCAAGAAGAAGAAGAGCGCCTATCAGGCTCTCGACATCGAGGTGAAGGGCCGCGGCGACTACAACTCGGTGTTGAAGTTCGTCCTTGCGCTCCAGACGTTCCCCAAGATCGTCGAGGCGCGGATGATCAACCTCACCCCGAAGAACGAGGACGGACAGACGGGCACCCCCAAGCTCGACGTCGAGATTCATCTGCGCACGTACGTTTTTCCCCTACCCCAGGCCGGTGCGCGCAGGGCATCTGCACCTGGCCAAGAGGTGACGGCCAATGGATGACAAGAAGAAGATGATTGTGGTGATCGCTCTGGCGGTCGTCATCCTGGCCGTGGGCGTCTTCCAGCTGACTGGCGGGGGCTCGAAGTCCGACGCGCAGGCCACTGAGAAGAAGCCCGCGGTCAAGAAGGACGGCGGCGAGACCCCAGAAGGGCCTAAGAACGCCGACGTCGCGAATCCGCTCGCGATGCGCGATCCGTTCTCGCCTGGCCAGTTGCCAGGTGCGATGGAGACCGCGCCTCCGCTGGATCCGACGCCGACACCGAGGCCCCCGCGCCCGATGAGGGGCGTGCCGCCAATCGACCTTTCCGAGGTCGGCACTCTGCCGAACGCAGAAATCGGCATCCGGCCCGAGGGTTCGGGTGAGCCCGCGAAAGTCGACGTGTTCGGCTACTCGTTGGCCGGCATCGTGCTGGGCGCCCATCCCGCGGCCCTGTTCGCCGATGGCACCGGCAACCAAAAGCTTGTGCGCGAAGGGTCCCCCATCGATGGGGATGCGCGCCTCATTTCAATCGCCCGCGGCCGGGTCACCGTGTCGTACCGCGGCAAGAAGCTCTCAATCACGTTAGGAGGAGATCCCAGTGGGAACTAAAGGAAGGGGCATCGTTCTGGGTGCCGTGCTCGCCCTGTCGTCGGTTTACGCCGCGGCGCAGAGCACCTTGACGGGTGTGGTAACCCGTCCTGTAGGCGAGGGAATCGAGGTCCAAATCCTTGGTGACAACCTCCCGAAACCAAAAGAGATCCGGGTCAACGGCAACAAGTCGTACATCCTGGAGTTCGACGCCAAACTGATCGGCAAGGCGCAGCGGCGCAATGTCCGAGACGGTGGCCTGAGCTACTGGAACGTCGTGTGGTACTCGGCGCGCCCACCCAAGGTGCGTGTGCTGCTGCAGATGAAGGCGGACGCGCAGCCGGTGCTGACCTCCAACGAACGCGGATGGACCGTGGGAATCAACATCCCCGCGTTCCCCGCGTTTGCGAGCCTTGACAACAACATCGTGATGCCGGCCCTCCAGTCGGCAACGCAGATCTTGGAGGGGAAGGCCCCCTCGGTGCCGGTGAAGACGCTCATGGTGACCACCGAGCCGATTCCGCTCGGCACGACGGTCCCGCCGTTGAAGTCGGCCGCACAGATCCTCGGCGAGATTGTCAAGCCCAAGACCGTTGATCCAGGTGCGTCGAAGGGCACTGCCGCGACCACGACGGTGGGCAACATCCGGACCCAGAAGTCGGCGGCCACGTCGTCTTCCAAGGTGCCTCCGGCAAGTGCCCTGGTGGAGTTCGCCCTTGCGGGCCTCGACCAGACGACCAAGGCGGCTGTTACCCTTGCGGCCACTGAGCCCAAGGTCGCCGTTCGCCCCAAGATGGCGACCGTGACCCTGGACTTCGTCAACGCCGAGGTCTCTCAGATCCTCAAGGCGCTGGCGCTTCAGGCCAACGTGAACATCGTAACCTCGCCGGACGTCAAGGGCGCGTTGACCGTGACCCTGGACAAGGTCTCCGTCGAGGAGGCCCTGGACTTCGTCACGACCATGACGGGCTTCCGCTACGGGCGGGTGGGCAACACGTACATGGTCACCAGCGCTGGCAAGTTCGCGGAAGCGATGCGCCTGATCAACAAGGGCGTCGACGAAGTGTACGAGACGCGCGTGGTGCCGATCTTCAGCGGCGCTGGCACGTCGATCAAGGCTTCGATTCTTCGCTCCGTTCCGCCTGAGACCCAGGACGGCACGTATGAGATCGTGCTGCCTTCCGAGGAGACGAAGGTCGAGAAGAAGGCCACCGTGGGCGGCGCGGCCGGCGCGGATGGCGCGAAGCAAGGTGGAAGCGGCGACAGCACGACGGTAGAGAGCAAGGCCACGAGCGACGCGGTGGACGCCTACGTGGTGCTCATCGGATCGGCCACGCGCCTCGCTACTGTCGAGCGCATCGTGAACAAACTCGACGGCCAACTGTGCCTTGCCATGGGCATCACGGTGCCGAAAACCAGCGCGCTGATGCGGGCGACGTACCAGGTGCGGGGCGGATCCGCAACGGACCTGATGAAGTCGATCGCCGGCGACAAGACCCGGGTGGGCAACGTGGAGATCTCCGCGACGCCAGCAGCCAGCACGAGCGGCCAGGCGATCGTGCTGGTGGGTCGCGAGAACGAGGTCGGCAGCGTGATTCAGACGCTCACGCAGCTCGACAGCAACGAGGAGGCCAACGCCGAGTTTGTAAGCTACGAGGTCAAGTACGTGGACCCGCGAAGCCTGCGCGAGAGCCTGATCAGCGCCGTCCCCGGGCTGCGCGCGTCGGTGGCGCCCGCTCCTTCGGGCAACCCACGCGTGTACAAAGAGGGCACAGCCAAGACGCAGGGCTCCGAGACGGTCAAGGCGACCGGTGGTGCTTCGGAGCAGACCCAGTCTGGCAACGGCGCGGCGGAGGTCAGCGTCAAGGGTGACAAGTCCACCAACGCCGCAGAGGGCCTTGGACAACCTTTCTCGGACTACGAGAAGGTCACGGTGCCCATGCGCCTCATCTTGAGCGGCTCGGCCGAGATGATCGACCGCGCCAACTCGTTCCTCGCGCTTGTGGACGTCGCCCCCCGGCAGATCGCCCTCGAACTGCGGGTAATGGAGATGAGCCGGGAGGACGCGCTCAAACTCGGCATCGACTGGAGCCTGCTGACAGGCGGCACGGTGCAGGCGTTCCGTGTGAACCAGGGTCTGGGTGGAACGCCCTCGCCGCCGGGCGTCTCGGGCGCCACGCTCGGGTTCAAAGGCGGCGGCTCCGCCGACGTCACCACGATGCTCGACGAGATCGCGGACAAACGGAACCTCATCGCAAGACCGAACCTCCTGGCTATCGATGGCCGCGAGAGCGAGATCTTCGTGGGCGACGTGGTGCGCTACATCGAGAGCATCGTCACCAGCCAGAACGGCACCACGGTGACCACGGGCGAGGTGCCCGTCGGCGTGCGCCTCGCGGTGTTCCCGCGGGTCGGTGGTTCGGGCAGCATCACGATGGACCTGCGTCCGGTCGTGAGCAGCCTCAAGGGGTACACGCCCGTGCCCGGAGGCGGCCAATTGCCGCAGACCAGCGTGCGAATCGCGCAGAGCACGGTCAACATCCAGAGCGGTGAGACCATCGCCCTGGGCGGCCTGATCCACGAAGAGGACCGGAAGACGAGGTCCGGCATCCCGTTCCTCAAGGACGTGCCGATCATCGGCATGCTCTTCAGCCGGACGGACAATCGAAGGGTCCGCACCGAGGTGGTGATGTTCCTCACCGCGCGCATCGTCGAGCCCCGCGACCGCAAGGCCGCAGCCGACCCGCGCGAGAGCGAGAAGAACATCAAGCCGGAGAAGAGCGGAGGGGGCTAGTCCCTCCCACCTCCTGACACACAAGGCCCCGGCTTTCGAGCCGGGGCCGCTGTGGTTTCGTTTTAGAGTGCGCGGACTCCGTGTCCGCGCTTTCCCTTGCGGCGGAGCCGCTCCCAAACCCCGTGGCGAACGACCGCTCCGCGGGGGGGGAAAGCGCGGACCGGGAGTC
>CAYJMZ010000039.1:0-3671 GCA_964370995.1 uncultured Fimbriimonadaceae bacterium
TGCCTTACCAGTACTACCTGGACCTCGTGCGTCTCGTGAAGAACTCCCGCCCCGAGGTGCACGTGAAGGCGTTCACCGCCGTCGAGATCGTGGAGATCGCCCGCGTGGGCAAGTGCTCGATCGACAAGGCGCTCGCGGACCTGATCGAGGCCGGCCTGGACTCGCTTCCCGGAGGAGGAATCGAAATCCTTTCGGACCGCGTGCACGCCGCAATCTTCGGCAAGAAGCTCAACGGGGAAGAGTGGAAGGAGGTTGCCCGCTCGGCCGCCAGGCTTGGGCTGCGCCAGTACGCGACGATGCTGTACGGCCACATCGAAACCGCCGAGGAGCGGGTCGACCACCTCGTGCAGATTCGCGAGCTGCAGGATGAGACCGGCCACTTCCTCACGATGACCCCTCTCTCATTCCACCCGGAAGGCACCGAATTGGAGCACATCGAGCACCCCACCGCAGACGACGACCTGCGCGCCATCGCGCTGTCGCGTCTGATGCTAGACAACTTCGAGCACATCAAGTCGTTTTGGATCATGAACACCGTGCCTGTCACGCAAGCCGCGCTCTGGTACGGCGCCGACGACGCCGACGGCCTCGTGCAGGAGTACGAGATCACCTACAAGGACGGCGATTGGGGCAACAAGAGCCAAGCGCTCACGCAAGAGGGCATGGTGCGCATGATCGAGGAGGCGGGCCGGATTCCCATCGAGCGCGACTCGCTGTACCACGAAATCGTGCGTGACGCCCCAGTGGTCGCCAAGTCTTCGTAGCCGCGATCGTCCCGATTGTCGGTCCCGCTCCGTAGCAAGCAGACCCGACGCCATCTACGCGCGCTTGCTCCCGGCATGGGCCCCGACAGACCGACAACCGGGACGGTCGTGGCCACGAAGCGCCCCTCACCGTTTCGAAGGCTGTCGTCAGTTGCGGCCGCCGCGCTATGGGATCTCATGGATCGGTTGAACCTGATCCGATTCGAGCTTGGCGAGCCGTATGCCGGCGCCCGGGATGAGGCCGTCCCTTGGCGGCGTGCACCGCAACTTGCTGAAGGGATGCTATCAAAGTGATATCATTTCGCTATCATTCCCGAATGGATCGACACGGAACGCTGCGGCCGTTTCCCGCTTCCCGCTTACCGGTTTCCGGGTATCCGGGAACCATCGCCGTCTCCCGGCTGTTCGAATGGTCCGAGAGGTACACTCGACCCCCATGGCCTTCGGCAGGCGCAGCCAGCGCGACACGTTCGAAAGTCAGGCGGAGAAGGTGTTTCCCTCGGTTTTTGGAACCGCGCTCCGTCTGACGCGTTCGCGTGAAGAGGCCGAGGATCTCTCCCAAGAAGCGATCGTTCGCGCCTACGAGGCGTTCGAGCGCTTCGATGGAAACAATTTCAAGGCGTGGATGCTCCGCATTGTCACCAACCTGTACATCAACAAGTACAGGCGAAAGCAGCGCGGTCCGCAGTTCGGGTCCTTGGACGACGAAGGTGCATTCGAGCCGGTGGCTCCCTCACAGGGCGAGCCGGACAGGGCGGTTTTCGACGGCCTGGTGACGGGTGAGGTCGAAGAGGCCTTGGGGAAAGTGCCCGAGGATTTTAGAATGGCAGTGATATTGAGCGACGTTGAAGGAATGAGCTACCAGGAGATCGCAGACGCGACCGACGTGCCGATCGGCACCGTGCGCTCCCGTCTGGCCCGGGGCCGAGCGATGTTGCGCAATCTGCTGCTGGAGTACGCCGAGCGCGAAGGCTACCTTCGCCACGGAACGCGATCATGAGCGACGACCTGGAACTGCACGCCCTCGCCGACGGCGAGTTGAACCCTGAAGATGCCGCCCGCGTCGAGGCGCGCATCGCCAACTGCGCCAAGAGCATGGCCGAGTACAAGGCGATCCTCGCCACCCGAAACGCCACGGCGCGGCTCGCCGAGACGGTCTCGTGCGAGGCGACGTGGAGTTCGTGCCGGGCCAGGCTCGATGAGATCGACAAGACGCGCCGCGTGGAGGGCTTTGTCGGGCGCTATGCGTGGGGCATCGCTTCCGTGTTCCTTTTCCTGATCGTTGGCGCGGGCATGTTGAACCGGGGCGGGTCGAACCCCCTCAGTTCGTCGGATGTGGCGCGGGTCGTGAGCGGCCTGGGACCCTCACTCGACGCGTCGCGCGCCGCCCCTCCCGAGCAGATGGGCAGGTGGCTGCGCGACGTCGTTGGCGAAAAGCCGGCCACGATCCAGTTCGAACGCATGCAGATCGATGCGGCGATCGAGTGCGACATCAACGGGCGCCGGGGTGCCGTGATGCGGTTGCGCGACGCTGCGGGCTATCTGCAGCTGATCGTGGTGCCCAACGCCGATCGCATCGACGACATGCCCGAGACCGGAGCTCCCGGGGGGTGTTGCCGGGGGTACATCGGGCGCGTGCCCTGCGTTTCGTGGTGCGATCAGGGCTTCGCGTTCTTCCTGATGTCGAACCGCCCGCACGACGCCCTCGAGGCCGCGGTCGAGAACGTCCGGGTTCGCTGACGCAACGGGGTAAAATGCTCGCTCGCGCAGGGGTATAGCTCAGTTGGTAGAGCGGCGGTCTCCAAAACCGCAGGTCGCGGGTTCGAGCCCTGCTGCCCCTGCCAGTCGGCTTCGTGCACCCAGCCCTCCCCGTTCGTGGCATTCGCGCGGGCCGTTGCGCCAGAATGAGCCCATGCGGATCGTGCGTTCGGCCTTGCTTGTTGCGGTAGCTCTCGCCCTGGTGGGCTGCCCCAAAACGCAGCAGAACGCGGTGTTCGGAACCCCGGGGCCCGACTACAAGAGCATCGTCAGCCTCAGCCCCAGCTCCACAGAGGTCATTGCACGCTGGTGCGCGTACCAGAAGCTCAAGGGACGCACCGCGGCGGACAAGTGGCCGAACTACGTGGGCGGCATCGCCGTGGTGGTGGACTCCACGACGCCGGACTACGAGAAGATCATCTCGCTCCACGCAGACCTCGTCATCTACGATCCGGTGCTGTACAGCGAAACCGAAATCGCCAAGATCAAGGAGCTCAAGGTCAAAACGTTCGCGTGGGATCCGAAGGACATCGACGCCATGATCGATCTGCTCTACAAGATCGGCGCGATGACCCGCTCTGAACTCAAGACCTCCGATTACGTGGACAAGATCGTGGCGGCTCGGGCGCAGGCCGCGACGCAGGCGCTCAAGCCGCCGCGCACGGTCGCGCTGGTGCTGCCGGGCTCGGGCTCGGAGCATATGATTGCCGGCACCGCGTCGTTCCAGGCGGAAGAGCTGAAGGCGGCCGGCGGGGTGCCCGTGGGACCGGCTTCCGACAGGTTCGTGCCCCTCAACCCAGAAGAGTTGGTCACGCTCAACCCCGATGCCATCGTGGTGGCGGGCGACGCGGCGCTCGTGCTGCGCGATCCAAAACTCCAATCGATCCGCGCGGTCAAGGACGGCAGGGTCGTGGGGTTGAACCCGGATGCGGCTTTGCGGCGGGGCGGTCGGGTGGATCAGTTCATCGGTGCGGTGGCGAAGTTCCTGCGCAGCAAGTAGTTTCACGGAGGATTCCAATGGGGAAGGCTGAAATCGGCGTGTTTGGAGGGTCGGGCTTTTACAGCCTGCTGGAGGACGTTCGCGAGGTCAAGGTCGACACGCCGTACGGGCCTCCGAGCGATGCGGTGATGCTCGCGGAGGTCGCAGGG
>CAYJMZ010000039.1:3681-4736 GCA_964370995.1 uncultured Fimbriimonadaceae bacterium
GGGCGTGCCGTGGCCTTCCTGCCGCGCCACGGCCGCCACCACACCATCCCGCCCCACAGCATCAACTACCGCGCCAACGTGTGGGCGATGCGTTCGCTCGGCGTGGAGGCGATCATCAGCCCGTGCGCGGCCGGGTCGCTGCAGGCGCACGTCAAACCCGCCGACTTCGTGGTGTGCGACCAGTTCGTGGACCGCACCCGCGGCCGCATCGACACGTTCTTCGACGGTCCGATAGTGACCCACCTCTCGCCGGCCGAAACCTACGACCCGGTGCTGCGCGCCCTCGCGGTGCAGACGATCCGCGACCACGGCATTTCATGCCACGATGGCGGCACCGTCGTGGTGATTCAGGGCCCGCGCTTTTCGACCAAGGCCGAGAGCAAGTGGTTTACCGACGCGGGCTGGGAAGTGATCAACATGACGCAGTACCCAGAGGCCTATCTGTGCCGGGAAATGGGGATGTCCGTGGTGAACATCGCCCTGATCACCGACTACGACTGCGGGGTGGTCGCCGATGCCAAGGCCGTGACGGCCATGAGCGTGCTGGAGGTATTCGAACAGAACGCGGAGCGCATCAAGGAGGTCGTGCTCGACCTGATCGGTCGGATGCCGAAGGACCTGGCTGGCCTGGGTGCGCGCGAGGCGCTTGCGTACAGCCGCGGCGACGGGCACGCCGCGACGCCGGACGACATCCGCCTTTACGAGGTGCCCTGATTCTCGTCGCCGCCCTCGCGGCCTGGAGCCTGGCAACGGCCCAAGCCGTCCCACCTCCGGCGACGTTTGCCGTGGACGGCTGGACGTACGCCGTTTCGGAGTCGGGCGCGGTTCTCGGCCGCTTCCAGGGCGACGGGGCGTGGGGCGAAATCGAGGCCCGGCACGCCGCCGGCGCGGCCGCCCGTGCGAAGGCTCCGATCTGGCGGGTGAAGGTCGTGCTGTTCGCGCGTTCGGATGTGCGGGCCGCGGGCAAACCGACGCGCCTCGTGCGGAGCGTGCTGAGCGCCGAGGAGTTGTCGCACGCCCTGGACGAGCTCAAACTGTTCGCGCATGCCGCCGAA
>CAYJMZ010000039.1:4746-14142 GCA_964370995.1 uncultured Fimbriimonadaceae bacterium
AGCCCTGTCGAACGGCCATCTGCGGGTTGAGGTGGTGCCGGACCTGAGCAAAGAAACCATCCGAGGGGATGGGGCAGATTCGCTGGGCGAGGGCCTTCTCGAGCGGGTCATCGCGCCAAACGTCAACTCCGTCGTGTTCGACGCCCAAGAGTCCATCGACCGTGGGCCGTTCGACTCGGCGTTCGTGCTGCATCCCGGACCCCCTCGGCCGCCGGCCCGGGGCGTGTACCACGGCACGCCGACCTCCGGGTTCTCGATCTTCACGCTCGGCGGGCAGGGCGAGATCGCGCAGGCCCTGATCTCCGAATGGACCGACCACCTCCGCCAGCGCGCGGCGAGCCTGGGATTCCCCGTTCCGGAGGCCTTGGGCGCGCCCGTCCCCTGGGTGCCGGGCGGAGCCGTGGCCCTTCGCACCCCCGACGCGTTCATGGCGCCCGCTCTGTGGGACGCGATCGCCCGCCGAACCGCCACCACCTCCGAGTACGTGGCCAATGCGCGCGCCCTGGCCCAGGATGCCAGGCCCACGTGGGCCGAGGTGCGCGCCAATCCCTATCGCCTGCCCCGCCTCGATTCGGCGTACTTGGATCGCATCAATTCAGGCAGGAAACCGACCCAAGAGTGGACGGGGGGCGTGGACTCTGTGATGGAGCCGGCCGCAGAGTCTGTGTCGGAACTCGTGATTGGAGATGGCCGCTGGCTGTTTGTGCGCTGGCCGATGGCGGATCTGTTCGGTTCGCATTCGGCTGCAGAACACGGCGTCAGGCCGGTGGGGTGGGCGCTCGTGGAGGGCAACCCTTGCGTGGTGTTCGACGCGCGCTTTGAGGCCGCCGCGCAGCCAGAAATCAACCTCCTGCGCCTGGAGGGATGCACCGTCCAAATCCCACCGCAGCCGCGCGGCCAGCCTTCGATTCAGCGCGCGCTGCCCGAGCCCGCAACGACTGTGTATCGCGACGGCACGCCGTTTACCACCGTGGACCCCGATGCCCGTGGGCCGCGGCTGGTGCGCCTGCAGTGGCGGGACGCGCAAGGAGCCGAGCGCTCGCGATGGGCGGCCTGGACGGTGGCCGACCCCGTTCAGGTAGAGGTGCCCCGGCACGCGTTGATCGGCGCCAAGTCGGTCGAGATTCCCGTGCGGGTCAACGGGCTGCCGAACGGGTCCCTCGTCGTCCGGTGGGAGACGCCGCCCGGCTGGTCGGTCCCTTCGGAGTCCGCCACCCAGGACGGCGTTCGCACGTTCACCCTGACCGCGCCAGACGGACCCCTCGACCAGGAGCTTCGCTGCGTCGTCGAGGGGCCTGTCGGGTGGAGCCGTCGCGTGTCGATCCGTGTGGCGCGGCGCCCCGAGCCCGAGGCGTTCCGTCTGGAGTTTGGGGCAAGCGGCCTGCCTTCGGCCTCGGGCACGACGAGGGTCCTGCGGGGAGCGGACCCCGAGGCTGGACCGGTGCTCGAGGTGCGGGATCCGGTCGGGGGCCGCGATGGGGCGGTGGACCTGCTGAAGATGGCAGACGCGCAACCGGTGTTCCTGGCGGAGGTGCACCCTTACATCTCGATCAGGCTGCTCGCTGCGGAGGCTGAACCTTACGACTTGTGCTTCGACACCGCCGAGGGAACCGTTGCGGTGCGTTTGGCGGACGTTCCCGGCGCGTTGGCGGGAGATCGGTTCGCGGCGGCGGTGGGCGGTCCCTGGAGCGGCTGGCGCACCGTGACCATCGACGTGCGCCAAGCGGGGGTCAAGGGTCCCGTGTCGCGTGTGTGGCTGCGAACGCCGCCTGCCGCAGGGGATTCGGAGCGCACGCGGCCCGCCTCGATACTGAAGATCGCGAGCTTGGTCGTGGCGAGTGCGGCGCCGGAGCACGTCGATGCGCTGGTTCCCGGGGCAGAGGCTCCCGCGTCGGAGGCCGGATCGGTGTGGCAGCGCGCGGCGTGGGCCTCGGAGCACCCCACGGCCGCCGCGCTGCGCTCCTCGGATTTGCCCGTGGCCTTCGCGGCGGCGGCGGCGCTCCGGACGGTGCGCTCTGCCGAAACGGTGCCCGCGTTGGCCGAGCTGTTGCGGAGTCTGCAATCGGGGATGGTGCTCGAAGCGGCGCGCGCGCTGGCGTTCCAGGACACCTCCGAGGCCTGGGACGCCCTGCGGAAGGCTCTCGACGCGGGCCCGAGCTTCGCGGCCAAGTGGGGCGCATGCGAGGCGTTTCGAGCTCGGCCCGAGCCCGCGCTGGCTGCGGATCTGACAGGTCTGCTAGTGGCGTCCGACCCGTACGCAAGGATCGCAGGTGCCGAGGCGTTGGCCGCGCTGAAGGGCCCCAATCCGGCGCAGATGCTCATGGTGTTCCTCCAGGACGTCGACCCCTTGGTGAGGCGGGCCGTCGTGCGCCTCGCCGACATGGACGAAGAGGTTGCCGCGCGCCGCGTGCAGTACGAGTCGGTCAACGACCCCAGCGATTCGGTGCGGGCCGAGAGCTATCTGTCGCTCACGCGCAGCAAGATCCCCGGCCTGAAGGCGGAGGGGCTCAAAGGCGTGCGCGACGACAGCCCGTCGGTGCGGCTCCAATTGCTGGTCGCCTTTGCCGCTCAGAGGGACGCGTCATTCGGGCCGGCCTTTGCCCTCGCCGTGGCCGACATCGATCCCCGCGTGCGGGCGGCGGCTCTGAGCGGCTATGCGTCGTTGCCCGGCAATGTCGCACCTGGCGAGTTGGGCGGCGTATGGCAAGAGAGGGACCCGCGCGTGCAGCGGGCGCTGATCGAACTGGTGGAGTCCAAGAAGTTCCCCGTGCCCGAGGCCACATTGGTGGTCTTGCGCGACAGTGTCGATCCGCGTGTCGCACAATGGGCCAGAGACCGGCAACCATGAACATCGTTTTTGGATCCGACCATGCGGGCTTCGCAATGCGTGAGGCTCTTCGCGCGTTCGCCGCGGCTGCGGGGCATTGCGCGTGGTCCGTGGGTGCCACCAGTGAGGCCGCGTACGACTATCCGGACGCTGCCGACCTGGGCGTGGCCGACGTGTTGTCGGGCAAGGCGCAACGGGCAGTTCTCGTTTGCGGTACTGGGATTGGGATGTCGATCCGGGCCAACCGACACCCGGGCATCCGTGCGGCGAACTGCTGCAACGAGGCGATGGCCGAGCTGGCCCGCCGGCACAACCACGCGAACGTTCTTTGCGTGGGCGCCCGTGTGTTGGACATCCCGGCGGCGGAGGCGATATTGGCGCGTTTCTTGGACACGGGCGAGGATACCGAGGCGCGACATGTCCGTCGCGTGGAAGAATTGGATAGGGCTTTGCGCGAGCAGAGCAAGGAGAGCGGCTGTCTTGGGTGATGTGAAGAAGAGCGTTTGGTCGGCGGCCGCGGTGGTCGCGGGCGCCCTGATGGTTGCGGGCGGCACAGTGGCGCGCGACCGCGTGGACACCGGACGCCCGGCCGCGTCCCCGCTCTCGCTCGACAGTCTCATGGCGTCCCAGGGGCGGGAAGTCCCGGAAGGCGCCTACTTCCGCGACATGGTCGAGCTGCTCAAGCGCGAGTACGTGGACCCGATCTCGGACGAGCGCAAGTTGGCGTCCGGGGCCGTGCGCGGCATGGTCCAGAGCCTTGCGGATGTCGAGTGCCTGTTCTACGACGCAGACGAGTTTCGAGCCTTCCGCCACGCGCGCGAGGGTCGCTTCGAGGGCATCGGCGTGGATCTGGTGCTGGTCGATGACTCGGCCGTGGGTGCGCCAAGCGCGATGGACCCGATGGGCGGCATGCGGATTCCCCGGCTCGTCGCGGGCACCGTGGTGCCTGGGGGCCCGGCAGACCGGGCGGGCGTTCTCGCCGGCGATTGGGTCGAATCGGTGGACGGCCGCTGGGTTCTCAACGCGCGCGACATCGGCGCCTTTCGGGACGCCCAGCGCCGGTTGGTGGCGGGCAAGATGACGGAGGTGGCCTTCCGTCCCCTCCAGAAAGCGATCCGGGACAAGACCGAACACAGCATGCTTCCCCTTAAGGCCCGCCAGAAACTGTCGGTGGGAGTTGCCGGCGCCCTGAGGATCGTGTGGAACCGCGGCTCGGACAAGCGGACAACCCTCGTGACGAGGGCCCCAAGCACGGCTTCCATGCTTGTCGCGGGTGACGCCACCGTGCTTCGGTTCTTGCCGGGGGCCGACAAGGCATTGCGCAAGGCCATTGCGGGCAAGACGAACGTGACGCTCGACCTGCGCGGCAATGCGCTCGGCGACGTCGATGTCATGCGGCAGTGCCTGGAGATTCTAGCCAAGCCGGGTTCGTACGGGACTCTCGTGGGGCGGGATGGCCTCCCGGGCGAACCGCTCAAGGTCAAGGTCGGAAACGCGCACCCGCCCAAACTCAAACTTCTCGTGGACGCCACGACGCGCGACGTGGCCGAGATCTTCGCCCTGGCCCTGGCGTCAAAGGGCGCGGCCACTCTCTCTGGAGGCAAGACCGCCGGAGCGCCCCATGTGGTGGAGGCGGTGCCCTTGCCGGGAGGCGAAGGGTACACGCTGGTGACCGCGGAGTATCGGCGAGCGGTGGCCGGAGGCAAGAAGTGAGGGCTTTGAGACTGATTGGGGGAGCGGTGGTGCTCGCGTGCTGCTTCGGGTTCGGATTCGCGTGGCGGGACCTCCAGCACGGAAAACTGCCCTCGACGTACACGGTGGGCGGGCTGTTCGGTGCCCAGGCCCCGAAGAGCAACGTGTCCGCGACCCAGGTGTTCCGAACGGCGTATGCGCGAATCCAAGCCGACTACTACAAGAAGGTCGAGCCCACGAAGCTCAAGTACGCAGGCATCGACGGCCTGATGGGCGCGCTTGGCGATCCGCACACGATCTTCATGGAGCCGAGGCAAGCCCAGGAGTTTGCGCTGGAAACCCGCGCGAACTTCGTGGGAGTGGGCGCCCGCCTCCAGCCGGACCCCCTAGGCGCCAAGGTGGTTGTCGTGTTCGACGAGGGCCCCGCCGGTCGTGCGGGGGTTCGTGTCGGCGACACCGTGACCGGAGTGGACAATCACTCGATGGTGGGCAAGACCGTCGACGACGTGGTGTCGCGCATCCGGGGCAAAGAGGGCACCTCCGTCAAGTTGCAGCTGATTCGGCCGGGGGTGGACAAGCCGGTGAACGTCACGATCCGCCGGGCGAAGGTGATCGCCCCAACGGTCGAATCGCGCATGGTGGCGGGGGCCAACATCGGGTACATCGCGGTGGCCACGTTCTCCGAGCCCACCGCCGGCCAGTTCGACAAGGCCCTGAACAAGATCGAAGCGCACTCGCCCGACGGGCTTGTGATCGACGTTCGCAACAACCCCGGCGGACTCTTGGAGACCGCTGTGGAGATGCTCTCGCGGTTCGCCGAGGACAAGGTCGTGGTGAAGATGCGGATGCGCGACGGGCGTGAGGAGGTTGCCAAGACCTACATCGGCCAGAAGCGCACGTTCCACTACCCGGTGGTGGTGTTGATGAACGAGGAGTCGGCGAGCGCCGCGGAGATCTTCGCAGGTGCGCTGCGCGACTACAAGCTCACGACCCTGGTGGGGGAGCACAGCTATGGCAAGGCCTCCGTTCAAAACGTGTACGCCCTGACCGACGGTTCAAGCGCCAAGATCACCATCGCGCGGTACTTCCTGCCGAGCGGCGCGGATATCGGCCGCCGCGTGGACGAGGACGGCCAGTACATCTCAGGCGGACTCGTACCCGACGTCAAGGCCTTGGTCGACCTGGATGTGCCGTTCCTCTACGGCGATCCGAAGGGTGACGCGCAGCTGGCCAAAGCTCTCGAAGTGATCCGCACCAAGAATGGGCGGGGGTGAAGCGCGCGCCGAGGTGATTCAGATTGTCGGAAGATCCATCCGGTGGCTCTGTTGGATGCGTTTGCGCCAATCGCCGGGCACCTGAGCCTGTTCCGCAAAGTCCATCCACCGGGCGACCGCGCCGCGCACCTCTTCAACGATGGCCTCGGCGCGGCCCCGTTTCATCAACGCGCTCTTGCCGAAGGTGCGGAAATCGGCCATTGTGAACCCGTCGCGTTTGCCGTTTAGAGTCATCTGGTGACTGGCGGTCCAGGTCCCGGCGGGATTGTAGCTGTACGTCACGTCGAAGGCGGGTGCGAGCGACCAACGTCCGTCCCTGCCCATCAGGAAGGCGATGTTTTTGACGTGATCGTCCTGGTTTCGGCCGATGATGTTGAACGCCATGCGCCTAAACTGCTCTTCCACAGATTGGATCGGCAGGCCCAGTCGACGAATGACCAGGATCGCCTGCTCGTAGGCGTACGCGCCCGCTTGGTTGAAATCAAAATGGGCAAGTGCAGCCAGAGACTGCATATGGAGCTTGTCGCCGCCCTCCAGTCTGTCAAACCGCCGGGTCATGAAGTGCCGTCGCCCGTTTTCTTCAAGCAGGCGACACTCGCTCATGTCGATGCCGGCTGTCCGGGCCATCAGGAAGTAGGCATATTCGATCGCGCCATAGCCCTGTGGGTCCTCGAGTTCCTTGTCCATGTTTCCCGCGACGCCGTCGAACTTGAGCAACCAATGACTGAATCCCTTGCTGGTCCGAATCTGGCCCGAGCGAACCTCGTTGGTCTGCGGGTTCCAAGCGATCACGGCTTTCGCCCGCGCGCCGCCGGCGGACGTACCGACACGAAGGATGTCTGCCAGGGCTTTGCGTCCCTGCTCCCCGGAAAGGACGGCGCTCAACGTGGTGCGATGGGTCAACACCTCCGATGCCAGAGCGACCAACGCGTCCAGGTGAACTCGTGCATCGGGCTGTGGATCAGGTCCCAGCGCCGGGACGTACTCCAGCGCGCCCATCCCTCGCTCCCCTATGTAGCAGAGCCGCTCGACGGCATTGAAGCTCTCGGGCGCCCTTCCTTGCGTCGACAGCCAGGCGTTGATCAAGGCGTTCCCAAACCGGTCCGGCAGAGAGTCCGCGAGCAGACCGGGTAGACCGTGAAAGGTGCTCTGGGCCAGGGCCGGAAATGCATGCACCCGATCGTCCAACGGCATCGTGATTGGCGAGATTTCGATGCCGCTCTGCGCGAACTCCGGGTCGTATTGGAATGCGGCGAAGGCCCTGCCGTCGTCCATCGACACGGCGCCGATTCTTCGACCCCAGAGATGGACTTCGGCAAGCGTCATTTCTCGTCACCCCAGTGCCATTTGTTGGGCGGGGCCTCTTTCGCTTTCGAGGACGACGCACGTTGCCGCTTTCGGCCGCGCAGCTTCAACTGCTCCACCGGGCTGAGCATCGGTTCGGGCACGAGGGCGTCGAGTTGGTCGATGAGTTCGAGCACCCGGCACACGCGGATGAACCCCGAGAGCTGCGTGGCCACGCCACCCGACTCCAGGCGCTGCACGGTGCTCTTCGACACGCCCGCCTGTTCTGCAAGTTGCGCCTGGGTGAGGTTTTGCTCCAGGCGTACCGCAGCCAGCCGTGCGCCGATCTCGCGAAGAACCGCCTCGTCAGTGGCTTGCTTTGTAATCTGCACAACACTTCATATATGGCGCATTAAAGCGAAAAAGTCAACTAACGCAGCACAAAAGGTGAGTTAGCAGAGCCCACCCCGACTACGGAGTACGCGGCCGAACAAACCGGTCCCGGAGCCTGGTGAGGAATGCGAAGGGCTTCACGTGGCCGCCCGATTTGGGGTCGAGCGCCGCGCGCAGGCTGTCGCCCACGAAGTTGAGTGAGAAGATCGTGAGGCTGAGTACGACGCACGGCCAGAGAAGCAGCATCGGGTGCGAGTTCATATCCGAGCGCGCGTTGTTGATCATGCTGCCCCAACTCGGCGTGGGCGCCTGCACGCCGATTCCGAGGAAGCTCAGGGTGCTTTCGGCGAGGATCGTGCCGGCGAGGTCCACCATCGACACCGCCATCAGGATGCCTCCCAACTGGGGAAGCACGTGTCGGGTCACCACGTGCCACGGCGTGGCCCCGATGGCTTTGGACGCGACCACGAACTCGCGGTCCTTCAGTGTGGCGACCTGCGTGCGCACGAGACGCGCGACCCCGGGCCACGCGGTGACGGAAAGCGCCGCGATCACGGGGGTCATGCCCATGCCGAACACCCCGATGATGAGGATCGCGAGCAGGATGTCGGGAAACGCGAACATGCCGTCCGTGAGCCGAAGCAGCGGAATGGCGATCCATCGGGGCGCGTACACCCCCACAACCCCGACGAACACTCCCGTGCTGAGGCTGATCGCCTGCACGACGAGGCCCACGTAGAGCGAGATCCGGGCCCCGTAGGCGATTCGGGCGAACACGTCGCGGCCCACCTCGTCGGTGCCGAGCCAATAGTTCGCGCCCGGCGGCAGGTGGGTCGAGCCGCCCATGTCGAACGCGGAGTGCCGGAACGTGGGTCCGAACACCGCGACCCCCACCATCAGCACGAGGAAGCTCGCCCCAAAGATCAGCAGGGGGTCGCGCTTCAAATCTGGGCCTCTCGGATGCGCGGGTCGAGAATGGGCTGAACGAGGTCCACCAGCAGGTTGATGGTGATGAACATCGCGCCGGTGATGAGGATGCACGCCTGGATCACCGGAACGTTGCCCTGTTGGATGGCCTCGATGGCTTCGCGCCCGAGGCCGGGCAGCACGAAGAACCGCTCCACGACGAACGAGCCGGTGAGCAGGAACCCAAAGCTGGTGCCGATCGCGGTGATCACCGGCAGGATCGCGTTGCGCAGCGCGTGCTTGAACACGACGCCGGCGGGGGACACGCCCTTGGCGATCGCCGTGCGGATGAACTCCTGCTGCAGGGTGTCCACCATGCTGGCGCGCGTCAGACGGGTGAGCATCGCCATCGGCCGGGCGGCCAGCACGACGATCGGGAGGATCATGTACACGATGTCGGGGGCGATCCGATCCACCTCCCACATGATGGGCAGGCGGTTGAGTTTGAGGGCAAAGATGTACACCAGGATCGGCGCGAGCACGAAATTGGGCAGAGTGACCCCCAGGGTGCTGATCGTGAGCACGAAGCGGTCGGCGCCCTTGTTCTCCTTGACCGCCGCCCACGTGCCCAGCAGGATGCCGATTCCGGCGGCGAGGAGGATCGCGAGGCCCGCGAGCTTCGCCGACATCGGCAGGTCGCGCCTGATGATGTCGATCACCGGTTCCTTTGTGCCGTAGTAGCTCGTGCCGAAGTCGAGGGAAACCGCCTTGCCGAGCCACTCGCCGTAGCGGATGGGCCACGCGCGGTTGAGTCCGAGGTCCTCGCGGATGCGCGCGACGTCCTCGATGCGCGCCTTTTCGCCTGCCAGAACGGTCGCCGCATCGCCCGGAGCGACCTCGTCGGAGATGAACACGACAAGCGAGATGAAGATCAGGCTCAGCAGCCCATAGACCAGTCGTAGGAGAATCGCCTTCGTGAGCCGCACGAGGGTTCGATTATAACCGAACGGGCCCCGGGGG
>CAYJMZ010000039.1:14152-14754 GCA_964370995.1 uncultured Fimbriimonadaceae bacterium
CCCCGGGGGTTACGAGGTTCCGCCGAGGATGGTGACCGACGTGATGCGGTCGCCCTTCTCCATGGACTTCAGAAGCTCCATGCCGCCCACCACTTGCCCGAACACGGTGTAGTTGCCATCCAAGAACTTGTTGGGCGTGAGCAGGATGTAGAACTGGCTGTCGCCCGATTCGCGGTCGCCCTCGAGGTGCGAGAGGCCCACGACGCCTTCTCGATCGTTGAGTTTGCCGCTGTTCTCGTACGGGATGCGCGCGCCGCTGCCGCCGGTGCCGAGGGAAACGTCGTCCATGTCCTTCGTGCGCGAACCCGGGTCACCCATCTGAATGAGGAACGGGCGCGGTTTGCGCACCACGCGGAACACGCGCTGGCCGTCGTAGAAGCCCTGTTTGGCGAGTTTGGACACTTGCGCGGTGGTCTTGGGCGCCTGAGCGGTGTAGAGCAGGATGAACAGGTTGCCCCGACCCTCGATCGCCACGCGCATCACCGTCTCGCCCGGCTTCGGGGTGTACGACTGCGCCGCCCCGAGCGCGAGGAGCGCGAAGACCGTGAGCAGAGCCAGAAGGGCGCGCATGTTCATCACCAGAGTATGGGACGGTTGAGGGG
>CAYJMZ010000040.1:0-845 GCA_964370995.1 uncultured Fimbriimonadaceae bacterium
CCCCCCCCCCCCCCCCCCCCCCCCCCCCGCGGCCCCCCCCCCCCCCCCCCCCCCGGGACCGATTTTAGAGTGCGCGGATTCCCGATCCGCGCTTTTCCCCGCCGCGGAGCGGTGCGTGGGGCCGGGCCGGGGAACGGCTCCGCCGCGGGGGAAAGCGCGGATCGGGAATCCGCGCACTCTAAAACCGGCCCCCCCCTCAAGCGAGGCGGCTCTTGCGGTGGATCAGGCGGCGGCGCCGCGCGTCGAGGCGCAGGATCAGGGCGTTGAGGAGGGCGAAGACGCCGATGCTCCACCCGATCCTGAACAGGAAATCCGATGCGAGAGACCGCCAGCCCTGCCCCAAGAATGCTCTTCCATCGGATTCCCACCGTCTCCTCGCTTCTGCCGGCGAATACACGGTGTCGTACCCGGAGACTTCGACGCTGATCGACGTCCCAAAGCCAAAAGGGATCCTCCTCTTGAAATCCATGGACCGGCCGGGGACGTAGTATCCGTGCTGACCCGCATATTCGTGCGCATCGACGGCACGGCCAGGGCTAGGGGGCGGAGGCCACACGGGCTCGACTCTTGCCGCCTCCACGTTGCCGGCCAAGACCTCGTGCCCGATGTCGATAGGATGGTACACGACCGCCATCTCCACATAGCCCACGGCGTCCAGAGCCAAAAAGGCCACAGCGATCGGGAGGACGAGCCAACGCCTTGAGCGCCACACGCACAGCGCGAAGGTTGCAAGAATCGCGTATTCAAGGCCGATGAGCATTTCCGTGTAGGGGAGGGTCTCAAGATGAAGGACCCAGATCATGAACTGGAGAACTGCGGCGCCCACCAAGAGCGCTCCCAACGGA
>CAYJMZ010000040.1:855-14689 GCA_964370995.1 uncultured Fimbriimonadaceae bacterium
AAACGCCACGGCGACCTCGTATCCACGCCCGACTCGCTGCGGATCAGATCCTCGGCGACCAGGTCGAGGGGGCCGAGTGCTTCGAGGGTTTGGGCTTCGTCCTCGCCGGCGTCCTTGGCACGCAGGTGAAGGTGCGAGCGCAGTTCGGCGATCAGTTCGGACCTTCTCTTCTCGGGGACGCGGCGCGCAAGGCGGCGGTCGAGTTCGGCGAGATAGGCTTCGATGCGCTCACTCATGACTTGGCTCCAGGGTGCGGGGGGACGGGGGCTGCAACACGGTGCCCACGGCGGACACGAACGACTCCCACTCCTTGGTGCGGCGTTTCAACTCGGCGCCCCCGCTTGCGGAGATCGTGTAGATGCGGCGGGGCGGGTCGTCGTCCTGCATCTCCCACTCCGCGGTCACCCATCCCCGCTCCTCGAGTTCGTGGAGGATCGGATACAGCTGCCCCTCCCCCAGTTTGAGGAGCTTGCTCGAGCGTGCCTTGATCGCCTTGGAGATGCCGTAGCCGTGAAGGGGCTCCTCCGCCAGCACGGCCAGCACCATGGCGCGGGTGTCGGTCCTGTATTTCATTGATGTACATCATAACAGGATATAGATCGAATGTCAAGGGGAGCGTCCCGTTGTGTCGATCTGCTGGTTGCGATCCGGATGCAACCACGGATGGGCACAGATGCGCACCGATGGGGTTGGCGACCATCCGTGTCTCTCCGTGCCCATCCGTGGTTCCATCCCGCCGAGGTAGCCTGCGCCCATGAACTCCAAGGGTCGTAAGTCGTCAATCGTCAATCGCAAATCGTAAGTTCCGGTCATGGTTTACGCGATAGACGACAACGGTTTGCGCATCGAGGCGGTGCGGGGGATGCGGGCGAAGTGCCCGTGTTGCCGGGAGACGGTGCTGGCGCGCTGCGGCGAACTCAAGGTGTGGCACTGGGCGCACGCGCAGGCGCCGGGGTGCGACCCTTGGTGGGAGTCGGAGACCGAGTGGCACCTCTCGTGGAAGCGCCACGTGCCCGCCGAGCGCGCCGAGGTGCCGATGGGCGAGCATCGCGCGGACCTCATTGCCCCCGACGGCGCGGTGGTCGAGCTGCAGCACTCCCCGATCTCGATCCAGGAGATCCGTGAGCGCGAGCGGTTCTACGGGCCGAAGATGATCTGGTTGCTCGACGGCGAGGCGTTCCGCGGCAACTTCCGCGTGCAGAGGACACCCGCCGGCGCGCGTTACCATTGGGCGTGGCCGCGCCTGGCCTGGCTGTACGCGAAGCGCCCGGTGTTCATCCATGGGTTCGTACTGGGAACGCTGCTTCAAGGTCCTAACACGGTGACCGGCAAGATCGAGCCGCGGTTCCAACCCCTCCACGACTCGCGCGACGTGTTCCAGATCCGCACCTCCAAGCGGCGCCCGTACGCGGTGGGGGAGGGTCGTATCATTCCCCTGGCTCGGTTCAAGGAGCGAATGCTAGGCTGACCTTGGGAGTGCCGCGTGGGGAATTCGGCGCGAAGCGCTTTGGAGTGCGGTGACCCGGCGCCGCTTTGACCGGGTTGCAAGCTACAGGGGGCGCGCCAAGGGACGTGCCGCTGAAGTTGGGTTGAGGGAGGAATTCCACGCGAAGGCGCAAAGGATGCGAAGGAACACAAAGATTAATGGCCGAAAACACTCGCGGCTCCTCCACGGATTGGGATTCGACAGCGGGGTCGGGCCGCCGCACTCCAAAGCGCTTCGCGCATTCATCCCCGGTTAAAGCCGGTGGCGTATCCAGCGGCCTAGGATCGTCACCGCTTCGTCGGCGGAGCGGAACACGGGGAGGCCTTGGGCTCGGATGGCGTTTGCAAGAGGGTCGTAGAGGGGGCCGGCGTCCACCACGAACACCAGGGGCTTGTCGGCGAGTTTGAGCCACCCGGCCACGCGGTTTGGGAACGCGGCGGGGTCGTCCAACTGCCCCGCCAGGGTGCGCAGGCAAGGGGCCAGCGGCACGCAGGACACCACCACGGCGTCCACCTCGTCGCGCGCCAACGCCAGCCGCACCACGGCGTCGTAGGCCTGCTCGTCTGCTGCCGGGGTGAGGTCCAGGGGGTTGCGGGGCGCCACCAAACCCTCCAGTCCATGGGCGCCGAGCACCTCGCGCAGGGCCGCATCGAAGGGCTCCGCCAGGGGGTCGAAACGAGCCCCGGCGTCGGCCATGCCCACGGCCTCCATGCCCGCGTTGGTCGCCGCGAACAGCCGATCGCCGCGTACCGTGCGCCCGACCATCAGCGTCGCGGTCTCCAACAGAAGCCCGAACTCGCGGAAGTCCTGCGCAACCAGCGCCCCCGCGCCCTCGAGCGCCGCCAGGCAAACGTCGTAGTCGCCCGCCACCGCCGCGGTGTGTCCGGCCGCCGCGGACCGCCCGGACTCCGTTCGCCCCGCCTTGTAGAACACGACGCTCTTGCCCACGGCGGTCCACCGCGCCACCGCCCGCAGCGTTTCAAGCCCATCGAGGTCGGCAAACCCCTCCAAATAGACCCCGGCAACCTGAAGGTCGTCGCGCGTAGCCAGGGCGTGGAGCAGGTCGGACACCGTGATGTCGGCCTGGTTGCCGATCGAGATCGAGAACGCGGGATCGAGGTGCGCGAGGGTGCTCAGCCGGGCCGCGATGAACGCCCCGCTCTGCGACACGAGCGCCACCGGCCGCGCGTTGCCCCCCGCGTCGAAGGGGAGCTTCTCCTCGGGTATGAAGAACGTGTCGTAACGACCGGGGCGCGAGCGCACGCCCATGCAGTTCGGGCCCAGGAACACCGCCCCGCCGCCCGGCCCCGCGCGCCCCTTGCAAATGGCCGCCCGAATGGCCTCGCCCAGACCCTCCGAACCCGGCGTCTCGCCTGCCCCACCCGAGATCACGATCGCCGCGCGCACCTTGTCGGAGGCGTTGGCGTCCTCGACGATCGCGGGCACGGCCTTTGCGGGGGCGGCCACCACCAGAAGGTCTGCGGCCTCTGGAAGGTCGGCAAACGTCGGCACGCAGCGCACGCCGTCGATCTCCTTCGCCCCGGTCTTGACCACCGTCACCCGCCCGGGATCGAACCCAGCGCGCAGGATGTTGCCCAAGATGATCCGCCCGAAGCCGCCGGGCTTTGACGACACCCCCGTTAAGGCGATGGAGGTCGGCTCCAGCAGACCCGCTACCCGATCGGCGGCGCGTGGTGGGGCGCCCTTGAACGCGGTCCCCAGCCGCCCGCGCCCGTCCAGAGGAACGAGGCGCTGGTTGTGGAACGCGAAGGGGTTGACCTCGAGCTCGGCCACGTCGGGCCCCTCCTCGCCGCGGTCCACACAGAACCTTTGGGCGATGGACAGGAACGCCGCAAAGCAGCGCAGCAGGTCGGCGTCGGACACCACGCGCTCGTGCCCCCGCGCGCGCCCGGCGAGCACGTCGTACGCCGCCGTGCATTGGAACATCTTGAAGAACGCCTCGGGATCGGTTTCGGAGACCGCCGCCTTCGCGACCGCGATGCCGGGGCGCATCTTGGCCGCGAGGTACTCGGTGTCCTGCCCGCCCAGCCCGGCGGCGATCACCGGACCGAACTCGCGGGAGGAGCGCACGCCCACGAACAGCTCGCCGCCCAGTCCGCGGGCATCGTTCTCGACGAACTCGACCACCAGCGTGCCCGCGATCTGGGCCGACTCGGCGTGCCGCGAGACCAGCCGTTGGATGGCGGCCCGCACGGCCTCGGTTTCCTTGGGCACGAACACCACGGCCTCGGCCTCGGTCTTGTGCACCACGTCCTTCGACACCAGCTTCACGACCACGCGATCGCCCGGATATTGTGCGAGCAGTTCGCCGTCGATCGTCGAGCCTCGGGGCACGAACGTGTGGCGGGGCGGCGTGATTGCGCCCACGAGGTCGACGAGGTTGTACACCTCGTGCTCGTAAAGTTGGGGGCGGCCCTCCTCATAGGCGGCCCACAGCATGTTCTCAAAGGCGTTGGCCTCCGCGCCGGACAGCCCGGGGTCTGCGTCCTCGATGGGCCCCGACGCGGTTCCCGCCTCCAGGTCTTCGGGGGGCAGCGACTCGATCCAGGCCCTCGCCTTGTGGGGAGCGATGCCCCGTTGAAGGGCCTCAAGGTAGGTGGTCGCCGCGAGCCGACCCAGGCGGAATGCGCGGACGTTGGCGTCGAGCACGCGCGGGGCTTTGGCGGCGAACAGGGTGGTGACAGCCGCCTCGATCTCAAGCGGGGTGAACCCCAGAAACGGCGAGGCCGCGCCGAGGGCGGCGATGTTCGCGGCGAGGAGGCTTCCTGAGGCGCGCGCCAGGCGGTCCATGTCGAACGCCACGTGCCTCCCCAACGCCGCGATGTGCGCCAGCACCTCCTCGATGGGCGGGTAGTTCGAGATGTTCGCCAGCGCCTTGCTGCTCGTAATCAGGGCGCCGCCCGGGCGCAGCATCGGGGCGTAGCGCAGGGCCTCGAGGGGCTCGACCGCAATGATCACGTCGGCTTGGCCCCGGGGGATCAGGTCGCTGAAGATCTCCTCGTCCGAGATTCGCAGGTGCGAGTACACGGCACCGCCGCGCTGGGACATCCCGTGCACTTCGGCCTGCTTGACGCTCAAGCCCTTGGCCGCCGCCGCCGACATCAGCACGCGGGCGATCGTCAGGATGCCCTGCCCTCCGACTCCGGCGAGAACGATGTCGTGTCGCATCGCGCTATCCATCCGCCAAGAGGTTGGCCACGGGCTTGGTGGGCCGAATCTGGATGCAGGCGCGCACCGCGACGATCACGCTCAGCCCCTGGTGCGCGATCGCCTGGCGCAGGATCTCGACGTTTGCCGCGCGCTTCTTGGGCAGGGGCTCGAACACGTGCAGGTCCTTCACCCCCAGCCCCTTGAGGAGTGTGATGAGCTGCTCGCCGGTCGCCATCGACTCCTGGGTGCCGGTCATGGCGGTGGTGGCGTTGTCGAGGATGATGACGGTGATGTCCGCGTCGGAGAGCACGGCGCCCAGCAGCGGTGTCATGCCCGAGTGGGCGAAGGTCGAATCGCCGATGGTGCAGAGCACGGGGTGGGCGCCCGCGCGGCGAGCCCCGTGTGCCAGCCCGATCGACGAGCCCATATCCACGCACGAGTGCACGGCCTCGAAGGGCGGCATGATTCCCATCGCGTAGCACCCGATATCGCTGAACAGCAACGGGTTGGGGAAGGAGGCGGTCGCGTCGAGCATCGCGTTGAACGTGTCGGAGTGCGGGCACCCCTTGCAGAACTGTGGAGGGCGCCCGGCCAGCAGAGAGTCCTCGGGCGCGCACTTCGCAAGCGGCACCCCGAGTGCGGTGGCCACGGTCTCGGGCAGCAGCTCGCCGTCCAAAGGCAGGCTCCCGTCGAGCTTGCCGCGCACGGCCTTGCCCGGCACGCCCATCAGCCCCGTGAGCCGTTGCTCGATGAACGCGTACCCCTCCTCGACCACCACGATCTCGTCGCAGTGCTGCACCAGGCGCCGAAGGAGTCCCGCGGGCAAGGGGTAGAAGCCGATGCGCAGCAGGGAGTCCCCCGTGTGGGCGCCCAGCACCTCGCGCGCGTAGTTGTAGCCCGTGCCCGCGCACACGATGCCGCGCTTGCCGGCCAGCTCCAGCCGGTTGTGGGGCGAGGACTCCGAGGCGGCCTCAAGGCTGGGCTGCAGCGCGAGCAGGTGTTTGTAGCGACGCCGCGCGTTCATCGGCACGAGGGTCCAGTCGTTGGGGTCGGGGAGGGGAAGCGCGGTGTCGCGGTGCGCGCGCTCGTCGGGGTTTGGCGCGACCTGTGCGCGGCTGTGCGCGAGCCGGGTGACGAGTCGCACCATCACGGGGATGCCGAACTCCTCGGAGACCCGGAACGCCTCGCGGGTCATGTCGTAGCACTCCTGCTGGGTGCTGGGCTCGAAGCACGGGACCCGCGCGAACTCGGCGAAGAAGCGCGAGTCCTGTTCGTTCTGCGAGGAGTGCATGCCCGGATCGTCGGCGACCGCCAGCACCAGCCCGCCGTTGACCCCCGTGAGGGCCGAACTCATGAAGGGGTCCGCCGCGACGTTCAGCCCGACGTGCTTCATCGCCACCAGCGCGCGCTTGCCCGCGTAGGACATACCCAGCGCCTCCTCGTACGCGACCTTCTCGTTGGCGGACCACTCGGCCCACACCTCGGGCGCGACCGCCTGCACGAATTCGAGGATTTCGGTTGCGGGGGTGCCCGGGTACGAGAAGGCCCCCGCGATCCCCGCGTCCAGCGCGCCCAGCGCCACGGCCTCGTCGCCGAGCAGGAGTCTGGCGGTTGTGGCCATACGGTGTGTTTACCTTAGGGGGCACCGGTTCTGAACCCCCTCTCACCTCCGGGGGAGAGGGGGCAGGGGGTGAGGGGTTCCCGTTCCGTGAGATCGAAAGAAAAGTGCGTTTGACCCACCGCACGGGAGAGGGGCTGATGATATAATAGTACTATGCCACGAAATCGCGCAAATGGGGCCGTTCGACGAGCGAAGGTGGCGCGGAAGAACCCTTCCGTGGCGGAGAAGGCCATGTGGGGTCATTTGCGCTCCTCCAAGTTGGGATTCAAGTTCAAGCGAGAGCAACCAATCGGTCGATTTCGCCTCGACTTCTACTGCCGAGAGGCGCTGCTCTGTGTTGAAATGGACGGTGAACAACACGATGGTGCGCGCGATGCGATTCGCGACAAGGCACTTGCCAAGCTCGGAATCCTGACGTATCGGGTTCCAAACAGGCGGTTCTTTCAGATGGATGAGGCACCCTTCAAGGACGACATTCGGGAGATCCAAGAGCTGTGCGAGCAACGGGCGGGCCGGTCTTCCGGGGCATGCCGGGAAGCCCCTCACCCCCTGCCCCCTCTCCCCCGGAGGTGAGATGGGGTTCAGACTGCCAAGGGAACATCTCGGCGGGCCTGGGGGGTACGAAGAGGTAAGCATGAAGTTGACCGTGAACGGCAAGGCGTACACCGTCGAGGCGGACCCCTCCACGATGCTGCTCGAGGTTCTGCGCGACGATCTGGGACTTACGGGCGCGAAGTACGGGTGCGGCGAAGGGCAGTGCGGCGCGTGCACGGTGCTGCTGGACGGGCAGCCGGTCCGCTCGTGCCAGATTCCCGTTTCGGCGGTGGCGGGGGTCGAGGTAAGCACCATAGAAGGCTTGGCCCAAGATAGTGTACTTCACCCTATACAACAGGCATTCCTGGACGAGGACGCCATGCAATGCGGGTTCTGCGTCACGGGGATGGTGATGGAGGCGGTGGCCCTGCTCAAGAGGAACCCCAAGCCCACGGACGCCCAGATCGCCCAGGGGCTCCAGGCGCACGTGTGCCGCTGTGGGGTGTACCCGCGGATCGTCGCGGCCGTGAGGCGCGCCTCGGGCCAATCGGAGGAAACGCGATGACCCTCGACGCCCGCATCGAATTGTCTCGGCGCTCCGTGCTCAAAGCCCTGGGTTCGGGCATTCTGGTGCTCGCCGTGGGGCCCGTTGCCTGCGCGCAGGGGGGCCGGCAGGGCGGCGCGGCCGTGCCCCAGAGCATCGACGCGTGGCTGCACATCGGGGAGGACGGCCTGGTCACAGTGCTCACCGGCAAGGTCGAGGTGGGGCAGAACGTGCGCACGTCGCTCGCGCAGGCGGTCGCCGAGGAGCTGCGCGTGCCGATCGGGAGCATCCGCATGGTCATGGGCGACACCGACCTCGTGCCGTACGACGCGGGAACGTTCGGCAGCCGGTCGACGCCCACGATGGCGCCCCAACTGCGCCAGGCTGGGGCGGCGGCGCGCGAGGCGCTGCTCGACATCGCGGCGGAAAAGTGGGGTGTCGAGCGCTCGCGACTGAAGGCCGAGGACGGGCGCATCACCGATGGCGGTCCCGCGCGCAACGCCACGTACGGCGAGCTTGTCGCGGGCAAGCCGTTTGGCAAACCGATCCGCTCGGACATTCCGCTCACCGCCCCGGCCGACCAGAAGGTGCTCGGGCGCTCGGTGCCCAAGGTCGACGGCCGCGCGATCGTCACGGGGGCGCACGAGTACAGCGCCGACCTCAAACGTCCCGGCATGCTGCACGCGGCCGTGTTGCGCGCACCCTCGATGAGCGCCAAGCTCGCTTCGGTCGACGAGGCGGCGGCCAAGGCGCTGCCGGGGGTGCACGTGGTACGCGAGGGCGAGTTCGTGGCGGTCGCCGCCCCCACTCGCCGTCAGGCGGAGAGGGCGCTGGCGGCGTTGGGCGCGAAGTGGACCGAGGTGGATGGCCCCTCGGCGAGCGACCTGTTCGAGGGTTTCCGCAAAGCGCTCGGAGATCCCGGGACGATCGTCGGCGCCCACGTGCTGCGCGCAACGTACACCGCGCCGTACATCGCCCACGTGCCGCTCGAACTCCGCGCGGCGCTGGCGGAGTGGGATGGCAAGAAGCTCACGGTCCACACCTGCACTACGCGGCCGTTCGGGGTGCGCGGCGAGGTCGCTCAAGCCCTTGGGATTCCCGAGGAGCAGGTGCGCGTGCTCGTGCCCGACACGGGCTCGGGGTACGGCGGCAAGCACACGGGCGAGGCGGCGGTCGAGGCCGCGCGCATCGCCAAAGCCTTGGGCAAGCCCGTGCGGGTCGCGTGGCGCCGGGAGGAGGAGTTCCGGTTCGCCTACCTCCGCCCGGCGGCGCTGATCGAAATCGCAGCGGGCGTCGGCGCGGACGGGAAGTTGACGGGCTGGTCGTTCGAGAGCGTGAACCCGGGCGGCGCGGGGGTTGCGACGCCGTACGCGGTCGCGAACCCGAGGGTGCGCTCGACCAATGGGTCCTCTCCGCTGCGCCAAGGCTCGTACCGGGCGCTGGGCGCGACGGTGAACAACTTCGCGCGCGAGTCGCACATGGACGACCTCGCGCGTTTGGCGGGCCTCGACCCCGTGGAGTTCCGGCTCAAGAACCTCGACAACCCGCGCCTCAGAGCGGTGCTCGAGATGTGCGCGGCGAAGTTCGGGTGGGGGCGTGCGCCCAAGGCGGGTCAAGGGTTCGGCATCGCGTGCTGTGCGGAGAAGGGCGGGTTCGTCGCGACCGCCGCGGAGGTCGTCGTGGACGGGAAGGCGTTCCGCGTTGTGCGCGCGACCACCGTGTTCGAGTGCGGCGCCGTGGTGAACCCGAAGCACCTCGAGAACCAGGTGCTCGGGTGTCTCGTGCAGGGCCTGGGCGGCGCGCTGTTCGAGCGCATCGAGTACGAGAACGGGCGCCTGCGGACCGATCGGCTCTCGCGCTACCGCGTGCCTCGCTTCTCCGACGTGCCCGCGCTGGAGACCGTGCTCCTCGACCGAAAAGACCTCCCCTCCGCCGGCGCCGGCGAGTGCGCGATCACCGCCATCGCCCCCGCGATTCGCAACGCGCTTCTGCAAGCTACGGGGGTCGCCCTGAGGGACCTCCCGCTGCAGTTGGGCTGAGTAGCACAGGCACCCCTGCCTGTGACTGTGCCTCTGCCTGTGCTACTTGGGTACACAGGCAGGGGTGCCTGTGCTACTTGGGAACACAGGCAGGGGTGCCTGTGCTACTTGGGAACACAGGCAGGGGTGCCTGTGCTACTTAGCCGCCGTCGAGCGCGCGTTGCAGGCGGGTGCGTAGGGCTTCGGGCCAATCCGCGAAAGCGACACCCTTGGTGACCTTCTCGGACGCGACGTCTCCCAACGTCTCCCGTGCCCATTCGACATACCCCAGCCTCGCCACCGCCGTGTAGGAAGTAGACGAAGTCAGGTCGTACCGGCCACGGAGCACGCTCGCGAGTTCGCCCGACTTGATCTTGATCATGACGAGCGTTTCGGCAACCGAACTCAGGCGCGTCGGGAACCCTGGAAAGCCTTCCCATTTGCCTTCTGCGCTCGTCGTGCAGAGCACAAGGGGATCGTCGGACAGCTCGAAGAACAGCTGATAGTCGTAGATCAAATTCGACGAGGTCACGGAAGGCTCGTACTCGTAGCGACCGGGCCCCCCATACTCGAGCCACCTCCGAAACGCGAGTTTCTGGGCGGTTGGAAGGTTCCTGACCTGCACGCCCTTCCCGGCCTCGAGGTCGGCCCACAGCAGGTCGCCAAGCCCACCGAGTAGCGCGCCGAGCCAGTATCGGATGTACATAGAACGGAGGGGTACGAGCGGAACGAGGCACCTGCGCCAACTGCTTGCGACAGGGCTCAGCAGCACCCCTGGCCCCCCTTCAAAGTAAAACGTGCAATCCATCTTTGGAGTGGTTCCCTGTCGTTCCAGCACCTGCCGCGCGTAGTGGTGAAGGCCGAATCTTCCGACCCTGTCGTGGCGCGCCATTAAGGGATTCTCTGGTCGCAGCACAAGGGCATCCGCGCTCGACACGACGTCCACCAGCCCACTGGCGTTGATCTTGCTCCAAAGGCTCTTTCCTGCCACAGCGCCTTGCTTGGAAAGAGACAATGCGTCCGGTGCAGCAGAGTCCGGAAGGTAGGCCACGATCGTCTTCACCGACCTGCCCGCCATGTCCGTAAACAGTTCGCCGAAACCGACAGCGAGGGGTTCAAACGCCTCCAACGTCAGCAACTTGGCTTGAGGTCGCTCCCGAGGACGGGTTCTGTCGGTCATGTACAGCTCGCCCTCGTTGTACAGCCGCATGAAGTCGGCGCTCGTGTCGGTCAAGGGAATCCGATCTGCGGGCGCTCTCTCCGAATCCACGAACGATCGGAGGGCCGGGGTTGTACGGGGCGTAAAGAGGCCTGCCGTATCGACAAGCTCGCCTCGTTGGTCGTATACCCGCAGTCGGTACGAAATCACAAAATTCGGCATGGCCGTGAGGAGAACCCGGCAGGAGCTGCGGTTCTTGCGGAGGTTGGTGAAGAACGACTCCCAGGGATAGGTGTCATTCGGAAGGTCCTCAGGGCCCAACGCGCTGGCCAACAGCTCTGAAGCGCTCAGGAAGGTGGCGAGCGCGCCTTGAGACGCGGGCGGAAATCGGTCTTGAACCCCAACCGGCACGTTGCTCCACGTGCGGGTGTCTCCAAGCGGGACCTTGGCGAGGGTGGCCGGACCGAGGTCGAGAAGCAGCGCCGTCAGGAGTTCGACGGCCGGCGTGGGGGCGTCGTAAGAGAACACCTGGTTGCGAATAAAGCTGCCATCACGCACCCTGCGGTCATACGTGGAGAGCTCCTCAAGAAGCCTTGCGACTTGCTCCTTGTCGGTAACCCGCTGCGTGCGTTTCAGTTCTTTGAGCCACTTCGCGAGCGAGGCCGTTCTCTGCTGGAGATCCCGCCCGGCGAGTTCGGCTGCCTTCTTGCCTCCGATTTCGAGCCTGAGTTGATTGGGCCGCACCTCCACCCATTCGCCCTCGACCGCTTGGGCGACCAGCTCGCGGATACGAGGCGATTCGAGCGCGAGATTGGGCGAGCGGATCAGGATCGGTTCCGCTTGCAGGGTGGCGTCTGCCGAGTATCGGACGGCCCCCCGTTCGGAGATCCTCGCCGCGTACTCCTGGATGGACCCGTCGAACGAAGTCGAGAGCGTTCCCTGAAGGCAAGCCACCACCAAGACGAGCGAAATGGGCATCAAGTCCCCTTGCGGGCAATATACTCCGATGACTGGTTGGGGGAGAGGATTGAGGTTTGAGGATTGAGCGGTTATCAGGTGTCCAACCCGCTCCTCTCAAACCTCAAACCTCAATCCTCAATCCTCATCTCAATCGGGCGCGCATCTTGGGGCCTTGCACGCCGGCCTTGTCCCGGTCCAGGGGCACGAAGCCGATCTCGCGTGCAGGCGAATCGGGGGCCAGGCGGAAGTCGCGCGCCTTGGCGTCCCGGAACAAGCCCGCGACCTGCCGGTTGCCCGTCACCCCGCCAATAGAGGCCCACTTGGCCCAATCCATGCCTGCCCAGGACTGGCCGGCGCCCGGCAGGGGCTCCCACAGCACGTCTTTGGCTTGCATCCTCACCTTGTCCCACGGCCCCGCGAGGGGATGACCGCGGTCCCACACGACCAGGCAGCGCTCGAGGGTGAAGCTGAGGTGTTCTTCGACGCGCGTGGCCTGGATCTGCTGGTCGCGCGCGAACGCCAGCACGCAGTTGCGCACGAGGTTCTCCTTGCCGTAATGCTGGTGGAAACTGCCGCTTGTGGTGTCGTACACGAGGCAGTTCTGCATCACGATGCCGGTGCTGCCCTCGTCGGTGTACAGTCCCCAGCCTCCGTAGTAGCGCGACTGCACGTCGTGGATCCAGCACCCGTCCACGACCGTGCCTTGCGAGGGGCCGAGGGTGTACACGCCGGCCATGTCGGAGAGCAGGCCGTGGCCGAGGTCGTGGATGTGGCAGTTGCGGATCACGTTGCGCTTGGCGAAGCTCGGGGCGTACCCCCAGCGCCAGCCGATCGACACCCCGCTGTAGCCGATGTCGCCGATGTCGCACGCGCGCACGACGTTGTCGCTGGCGTTTCCGATCCACACGCCCACGGCGCACGGGGCGGTCCGGCCGCACGCGCGGATGATCGTGTTCTCGACGGTGCACTCGCGCGTGACCACCTGAGCGCCTGGCGGCTCCGAGGCCGTTCCGATACGCACGCCGCCTGCGCCGATGTCGGAGAGCACGGAGTCGATGATCCGCCCCCGAAAACAGCCCTCGCGGAACCACATGGCGTACTCGCCCACGCCCTCGACGCGCACATCGCGCAGGGTCAGGTCCCACGCGTAGTCCGCCTCGATCGCGGCACCCAGGGTCGACGCGGCCTGCGAGGGCTCGAGTCCGGCTTCGGGCACCGCAAAGCGCGCGTGCCGAAACACGATGCCTGTGAACGCCACGTCGCGCACGGGTTTGCCGGGCTGGCCCTGCACGCGGACCAAGCGGTCGAGGCGCGGCACGGCGGCCGTCGCTTGGGAGGGTTTCTCGCCGGCCCGCGGACGGTAGAGGACCCGCCCGTCGGCCAGATCGAGGTACGTGCCGGGGCGCGCGAGGCCGGCGGGGATGTTCTCCAGCACGTAGTCCGTTTGGGTGTCGAGCACGTTCCACGGCTTCATGCCCTCACCCACGCTGACCAGCATCCCGCCCTCGAGGCGCAGGTTGGAGCGGCGCGTGTTGTCCCACTTGTGGTAGGCGACGAGGTCGATGCGTGCGAGCTCCTCGGGCCGGAGCGTCTGCAGGATGGCGAGGGCTTCGGGGCCGGGGTCGATCTGCAGTTCGGCGCGGCCGCTGCTCTTGTCCACGACCTGCTCGCGCACGGCCTTGAACTGCACAAGCCGCCCGGGCTCGGGCCAGCGCGCGCGCTCGGCGCGGCGTCCGCCCACGAACAGTTGCCGCACGCGCCGGGCGTCGGGCGCCTCGGTCTCCCACAGTCCGTCGGCTACGGGCCGCCACGCGGGAAGTGCCACACCGCCGTCGATCACGGGTGTGGCGCCGGCGGCCGCGGCGAACGTGGTGCCCGAGTCCTCGGGGCTCAGCAGCCACGTCGACTCCAGGTGATACACCCCGCCGAGCATCCGCACCGTGCGCCTGCCCTTCGTGGTGCGCGCCACGGTTTGGGCCTCGGCAAGCGAGTACGGGGCCGTGCGGCTCCCATTGCCGCCGTGGGCGTCCGGCGCCGCATAGATCTCCGCCATGCCGAGAGAAGGCCCGAGGATCACAAACGCACACCACACCATGTCCCCAGTTGTAGCACAGGCGCCCTCGTAGCCGCGATCGTCCCGATTGTCGGTCCGTCGGGGCCCCAAGCTGGGAGCAAGCCCGGGCAGATGCCATCTCTTCTGCCAGCAGGTGCTTCGTCAAGCTTGGCAATTTGGGTTGCCTGCTCGATGAGGTGTCGGTCCCCCTTGGGAGTGCGCGAGCTTGCTCGTCGCCATTCACCCCGGCGACTTGTCGACGGCTCCTCACCGGACTCGCGGCAAGCC
>CAYJMZ010000041.1:0-14586 GCA_964370995.1 uncultured Fimbriimonadaceae bacterium
CACCGAGCCGTGGTCGGATTTGCGTTACTCGTTCAACTCGCTCGGCAACGACGAAATCAAGGTCTACGTGGGGGTCTGGGGCGGCTCCGCGGGGCGCATCTGGTGGGACGACGTCGCCGTCCGCGATGCCGGGCTGCTCAACGTGCTTCGCCGTCCGGGCTGCCCGTTGAAGGCCGTGACCTCAGACGGAAGCGTGCTCGTCGAAGGCAAGGACTTCCAGACGGTGAGCGATCCCGGACTCGGCGTGAAGCCTTGGGCGGGCGAGTACGACGTAGAACACGCCGCTCCAGTGATCAAATTGCTCCCAGGCAGTAGGGCCAAAGAGGGAGATCGCCTCGCCGTGAGCTTCTACCACGCGAAGACCGGCATTGGCAACCAGACCGCCATCTGCCTGAGCGAGCCCAAGACCATCGAGATCCTCACCGAAGAGGCGAGGCGCGTGATCGAGCTCTTCCACCCGAAAGCGCTCTTTTGGAGCCACGACGAGATTCGCGTCGGCGGGTGGTGCGAGGCGTGCCAGAGCCGGAAGCTCACACCAGGCCAAATCCTGGCGGACAACGCCCGCACGTGCGACCGCATCCAGCAGAAGCTCTTGCCCGGATCGGCGACCTACGTGTGGTCGGACATGTTCGACCCGTCGCACAATGCGCACGCCGACTACTACCTCACCAACGGGTCCTTGGCCGGGTCTTGGGAGGGTCTTCCCAAGAACGCGGTGATCGTGAACTGGAACCACGGTGGGCGGTCGAGTTCGCTCCCCTTCTTCGCCGGCCGGGGCCACCCTCAGATCCTGGCGGGCTACTACGACGGGCCCGTGGACGACATCAAGACCTGGCTTGCCGAGGCCGCCAAGAGCGGGGGTGCCCATGGTGTACTATACACTACGTGGGTCGGCAACTACGCCGAGCTTGAGGCGTTCGCCAAAGCCGCGTGGGGTGCCAGACTCCTCAAATGAACGATCTCCGCGTTCTGTTTGCGGCGCGATCGCTCCGCATGTTCGCCTACGGCCTTCTGGCTGTGGTGCTTGCCATGCACCTGAAGGCGCTCGGGTTTGCGGACCAGACCATTGGGGTGCTCTTCGCGCTGACCATGGCGGGCGACACGGTGATCTCGCTGTTTCTGACGACGCGCGCAGATCGCTTTGGCAGACGCCGCACCCTCTGGATCGGAGCCGGGCTCATGGTTGGGGCCTCGACCGCGTTCGCCGCCTCCGGGCAATTCTGGGTTCTCGTCGTGGCGGCCACGGTGGGGGTCCTTAGCCCGAGCGGCAACGAGATCGGGCCCTTCCTTCCGATCGAGCAGGCGGCCCTTTCGGAGGAGCTTCCCCAAGAGAAGCGTGTGGGGGTGTTCGCTTGGTACAACCTCGCGGGGTATGTGGCGGCGGCACTCGGTTCGGCGACTGGAGGCGTTCTTGCGCGGGTCCTCCAGGACGCCGGGTGGTCCGCCTCCTCGAGCTACCGAGCCGTGATTTGCGTGCACGGGGCGCTGGGACTGCTGATCCTCGCCCTGTATGTGTTCCTCTCCCCGAGCGCCGAGACACAGGACGGGAGTGCAAGGGTCGGGCTTCTGGGTCTGAACAAGAGCCGGCGCATCGTGCTTCAACTTTCCGGTCTGTTCGCCATCGATGCGTTTGCGGGCGGCTTTGTGATGCAGAGCCTCATCGCCTACTGGTTTCACTTGCGATGGGGCGCGAACGAGGTGCAGCTGGGCCTGATCCTGCTGTTCGGGAATCTCTTCGCCGGGGCTTCGGCCCTGATGGCTGCCAAGATCGCCAAGCGGTTTGGGCTGGTGAACACGATGGTGTGGTCGCACATTCCGTCAAACGTCTTGCTGATCCTCGTTCCCCTCATGCCCTCGATGGGTTGGTCCATCGCGATGCTGCTCCTGCGCTTTTGCCTGAGCCAGATGGATGTGCCCACGCGGCAGGCTTACGTGATGTCGGTCGTCCAGCCCGAGGAGCGTTCGGCCGCGGGCGGTGTGACCAACGTCGCGCGCAGCATCGGCGTGGCCACTTCGCCGCTGCTGCTCGGCGTGATGATGGCGCGGCCCGAACTTGGGCTGCCGCTGATCCTCGCCGGCGCCCTGAAGATCGGCTACGACCTCGCATTGCTCGCGCTGTGCCGCCGCACGGGCTTCGCGGGATAGGAGCGATCCAGTCCCGCCAGCGTTGTCCCATGCCGTGCCGTGGCAATTCGGGCCGTGCTCTCGAAACTGGCGCACCCCCGACACGGGGGTGGCACGGGATTCTCTCGAGCCCATCCAACACCCCCTCGGTTGCGGCTCCCGTTCTATGCTCTATGCTCCACGCTCCCTCTGTTTCCCCCCCTGCCCTTGACCGAATGAGCCTGCGTTGGCGATAATCCCCTGGACCCGGCAAACATGCGGGGTTTGGTGGGCGTGCGTCCCGCCACAGAACCGCCCTCATGAGCCGTCTTTCCCACCCCGTCCGCTCTCTCTTCACCGCAGTCGGCATCGGTGCCGTGGCGTACGCGGGCACGTACCTGCTCCCAACCACTTTCAAGAGCTACGCGTCGTTGTACTTTCCCCAGAGCCAGATGGGGCTGCAGTCTCCGGCGCTGAGCCTCGTAAGTCCCGGCTCAGAGGGCGACGCGGGCGTCGTTCGATCACTGGGTGGCGCACTCAGCTCTCCGCTCGTCGGCTCCGGCGCCCAAACGGCCACGGGCATCCTCATGAGCCAAACGTGCCTGCGGGAGGTGATCGCCAAGCACGGGTTGACGAAGGCTTGGGACCTGCCGATCGACAAGACGCTGCGCAAATTGCGGGGTCGCGTCACCACATCCGTGGATAAGAACGGGTTTCTGGTCCTGGAGGTCGAGGCAGAGTCTCCTCAGGAGTGCATTGCGGAAATCGGCACGTTCATGAAGCACCTCGACAAGCGTTCCGAGGAGCTGAGCATCAACGTCAGCCGGCGAAATCGCGAGATCATCGAGCAGCGCGTGAAGCTGAACACTTCGGTGGTTGCCGGGCTTCAGAGTGTGATGGTCGATACGATGGCCAACGCGCTTGTTACCAATCTGCCCGAGGTTCAACGCCTGTACCTGGAAGCGCGTCAGCAACTCTCGGAGACCCGCATTCGCGAGGCTTCGGCGCTTGCGCAGATGAACTCGCTCGAGCGCAGCCTCAAACAGATCTACGCGCGGGGACAGTTCCCCTCCAACCTGGGCGCCATCCAAGCCGCCAATGCGTCGCTCACCAGGCTGACCGATGAGATTCAGTCACGGCGCCTCAGCCTCGAGGAGATCGGCGCCAGCTTTCAACGGGAGAGCCCCGAATACCGGGCCGCGCTGAAGGGCGTGCGCGACGCTGAATCGGTCGCCAGTAAGGTGCTTGCGGCCCAATCGGACGCCGTGACCGCCGGGCTCACCCCCGAACTCGCCCAGGCGAAGGCGGAGTTGGCGGCACTGTCGAAGACCGCGGGGGCGTACGACGCCAGCCTGAGCCGTTTCGAGAAAGAGTTGGCCGAATCCCCCGAGAAGTATGCGGCGGTCACAAGGGCCGAGAGCGACTTCCAAACAGCCCTGGCTTCCCTCGCAAAGCTCAAGGCCGAACTCGAAATGGCCCGGCTTGCCGAGATCCGGGATCCTTCTCGCTACGAGGTCGTGGACGCGCCGTTCGAAGACCGCGAGCCCGCGTCGCCGCGCCGGGCGCTACTGGCCGGCGCAGCGTTCCTTCTCGCCTTTGCGGGAATGACCCTGCCGTGGGTGCTGCGTCGCCTCAAAGAGGACGATCCAGCCTAGCGGCAACCCAGTCCAAATTAGAGTCTGCCCCTACTCCCTCATGCCTCGGCAGGTTCAGCTGTCGAGGCTATTTGGCCCGACTACCGCCCGAAATTCGATGTTCTAGCCTCGACAGCTGAAGCTACCGAGGCATGAGGTGAATCTCTCGGGTAACTGCGGAAGTTGGGCTAGCGGAGAGCACCGACGGGTTCGGCGGCGTGTGCGTCCTTTCCATCGAGGATCAGTTCGAGTACGTCGATCATGTCTCGCGCCTGACCCTCCCGGCTGAAATTCGGTGCGGACTGGCGACTTGTCTCGCCATACGCGTGGCAACGCCCAGGGTCCGATGCCAGTTTGGACACGGCCTCGGCGAGCGCTTCGGGTTGCGCCGCCGGCACCCACACCCCCGCCCCCGCGTTTTCGAGAATCTTCGCGGCCTCGCCGTAGGGCGCGGCCAGCAGGATCGGCTTGGCGTGGGCCATCGCCTCGAACATCTTCGACGGGATCACGGTTTCGAAGACCGGATCGTTCTTGAGGTGGACCAGCGCGAGGTTGCACAGACTCCAATAGCGGTTGACCTCGTTCTTGGGCACGGGAGGCACGAACACCACATTGTCCAGTCCGGCGAGATCACGATGCTCCACCAGCTGCTCCCGGGCTGCGCCACCCCCCACAAACAAGAAGCGGATGTCGGGCCGATCCAAGAGTCTCGCCGCGGCGTCGAGCACATTCTTCAAGCCGTGCGCCATGCCGTGCGTGCCGATGTAACCCACCACGAATTTCCCATCGAGGCCCAACGACCGAGCCAATTCCTCGCACCGGGGGCGCACGGCGTGCCGGGCGACATCAACCCCGTTGCGCACCACGGCGATCTTCGACGCCGGGATGCCCCGCCCCACAAGGTCCTCGCGAAAGGCCTCTGTGAGAGCGACCACGGCGGTGGAGCGTCGGTACAATGCCAACTCCATGCGCTCGACGGCACGCAACACCGGGCCGTTGCGGATCGCGCCCACGGCTCGAATCGACGCGGGCCAAAGGTCGGCAAGTTCGAACACAAAAGGCACCCGCCGAAGGAACGCCGCATTGGAACCCGCCACAGCGCAGAAGAACTGGGGCGAGGTCGCGACGACGATGTCGGGGCGCTTGAGAAACACGGACGTCGCCGTGGCACTCACCATGTACGACAGGAAGTCCAGAACGCGGAGCCTCACACCCCTGTTGGGGGCAATGAACGTCTTGACCCGCACCACCTTCACGCCGTCCATCCGTTCGCGTTGAAGCCAGCGGTTGCGATACCCCGGATACACGGTCCCTTGCGGAAAATTGGGTGCGCTGGTGAGGATCGTCACATCGTGGCCCCACCGAGCCCAGTAGCAGGCCCGTTCGTACACGCGTGTGGCGGCGGCATTCGTCTCCGGCGGAAAATTGTCGGTCAGAAACAGAATTCGCATAGGCACCGATCCGAACGCGCCCGCCCGCCGCAAGCAACGCTCGGAGCACCAAACCCACACAGCGAAACTGGCCAACAGACCACGAGGCTCTCCCCCTCAAATATACAGACGCGACAAGCCTGGAAAGGTTCTCAGGATTCGTGTACGATTTCCGCCACCCGGAGCGTCGCGCGCGCGGTTTCGAGCAGTTCCTGAACCGGGATCGGGGACACGCCACCCTGCTCGACGGCCTTGACAAAGGCCGCCAGACACGCCGCGTTGCCCTTGTCCTGACGCTTTAGGCCCATCTTGTTGAAGCCCGGCCATCCAAAACCCTTGAGGCTTCTGAAGTTGTCCAACTGAAGCACACGGCCCCCTGAGAACACCTCGAGGCGCTCCTTTGGGAATGATCGGTGGCCGTTGGCGAGGTAATGCACGGTGCCCATCGATCCGTCTTCGAAGGTCAGCGTCCACGTAGCGCGATCCCCCAGCACCCCGCCTGGCCCCGCAAGCGACGACGCGTGCACGCCGCTGATCGGGGCATCTGCTAGGAATCGCAGGAGATCGACGAAGTGGCAGCCCTCGCCGACGATGCGCCCGCCGCCCACTCGAGGGTCTTGGGTCCAATGATCTGCGGGGATGGCCCCGGCGTTGACCGTCATCACCATCGCCTTGGGCTCTCGAACGCCGGACAGAAGCTCCCTCATTTTCAGCACGTGGGGGGCAAACCGCCGGTTGAAGCCCACCATCAGCAGGGGAGCATCCGCCCCGAGTTCCTCGAGGGCCGCCTCGATCTGTTCGAGTTCGTCGCGCCGAATCGCCAGGGGTTTCTCGACGAACACGTGTTTCCCAGCAAGCAGGGCTCGGCAGACCATTGAGGCGTGCGTGTCGTGCCGCGTCGAGATCAGGAGCGTGTTGATGTCGTCCCGCTCGAACAACGCTGCGGAGTCGGTCGTGGCCTCGGCAAACCCAAACTTGCGTGCAGCTTGGGTGGCACTCACGCCCTTCGCGGAGGCCACTGCAATCAGCGCGGCCCCCGTGTCCTTGAGCGCGGGCAACAGCACCGCAGTGGCGTAGTTTCCCGAACCGACGACGCCCACCCGGGCCTTCCCCGCTCCCGGCGCATGGGATGTCGAGATGGTGCGACGCGTGAGGTCGGCCTCGGACTTCTGGTCCAAACTCGGATACTGGAGCACGATGCCCAGGGTGTCCGCTCCCTCCCCGATCGCCCCGTACGCACGCGCGGCCTCGTCGAAGGGAACCCGGTGCGTCACCAGGGAGTCGGTGCGTACGGCCCCGGACGCCACGATATCTAGGAACGCCTCCAGGTTCCTCTGCTCGGTCCACCGCACGAATCCAAAGGGGTAGTCCTGACCGGCGTCCTCGTACTGCGGATCGTATCGCCCCGGCCCGTAGGAGCACGACACCTGAAACGTGAGTTCTTTCTCAAAGAAGTCCGCGCGGCTGAGCTCCAACCCCGTCACACCGACCAGCACGATCCGCCCGCGCTTGCGGCACATAGTCGCGGCCTGCGACATCGGCTCGCTGCTGCGCGTCGAAGCCGTAACCAGCACGGCGTCCACTCCCCTGCCGCGCGAAAACGTCTGTGCGGCCACCAGGGGATCCTCGCCGTCGCCAAGGCAGACCGTTAGGGCGCCGAACGATCTTGCCAAGGCGCACCGCTGGGGCGACGGGTCGATTCCCAACACGCGGCACCCGTTGGCTCGCAGCAGTTGCACCGCGATTTGGCCCAGAAGGCCCAGACCCGTCACCACCACGGCCTCGCCAAGGGTCGGAGCGGTCAAGCGAACACCCTGCAGCGCGATGGCCCCCAGAACGGAGAAGGCCGCCGCCTCGTCGCCCACCTCGTCCGGGACCGCAGCGGCCAGGTTCTTGGGCACGCAAACGACCTCGGCGTGGTTGCCGTTGGAGGCCACGCGCTGCCCCACTCGAAACCCCTGCACGCCCTCGCCTACCTCGAGAACCACACCTGAATTGCAGTAGCCAAGGGGAATGGGCTGCGACAGCTTCGTGCGCACCGCGGCGAGAGTGGGGGCAAGGCCGTCGGTCTTGATCTTGTCGAGCGTCTGTCGCACCTTGTCCGGCTGCTGTCGGGCCTTCTGAAGCAAGTTCGCCTTGCCGAACTCGAGCAGCATGCGCTCGGTGCCCACCGAAATCACGCTGGCGGTCGTGCGGATGAGAAGGTGCCCGGGACGCACGCGGGGACACGGCACGTCGGCGAGTTCGAGGTTTCCGGAGTCGAGCGATTCGAGCACTTGCTTCATGGGTGAAGCATAAAGATACCGGGTTGGAGCGGCGTGACTTCTGGACCTATCCACCGCCCCAACTGTCCCACGCCGACCGGCCCGACTCCGTGCGCAGAACCAGCACCCTGTCGCCGCGTCGCACCTGTGCCGCAACGGCCAGGGGGGCAAGCGGCCGTTGACGTCGCTGGATGCGAAGGGCGATCACGCTCAGCGTGTCGCCGGCACGGAAGGAGAAATTCGGTTCCTCGCTATTTGGTGTGGCTTAGGGTCGGGTGCATCCAGACCCTGGAGGGGTCACAGACGGTAGCCCGGGGTCGCCTCCGGGCAGACCCCGGGTTGGGACGCCCCCCATGGCCGCACCCTGGAGGGGTGCCAGAGCCCCGTATTTGTGCGGCCTCTCCGGGCTTGTCGCATTCGCGGCACGCGCACATCCCGGGGTGCGTCCCCGTGCTGCAGCGCGGCTGACCCCAGTGTTGGTTGGGCGCAACTGTGCCTGGCCGTGCTTACGAACCCCGGGGACACCCCCGACACGGGGGTGGCACGGGATTCCTCCCAACCCCAGGCGACGGACTTCTGCAGGGCTCGGCAACGAGTGACGATCTTCGGGGGGATTGAGAAGGCACTGTCGGCGCTGCGGGAATGGATGGGGCCAACCTCTCAGTCGTCCAAACGCGGTCTTGGAGGTCCAGGCGTACGAACCTCAACCCACAGTAAACAGCGAGGAGCATCGGGACGCTTCTCCAGAACCTTTCTAAGCGTCGGCTCAACATCCGCCGTTCGCTTCTTGAGCATGTTCACCCAGGAGGGAGATAGACCCTGATACTGTTCGACGTGCCGAAGCATCGCGTCGGCCGTCGTCGTGTCTTGACGGTCGATCGCCGAGTCGTACAGGCAAAACGCGGACAGGAGACATTGCGGCGAGTCCTTCAAAGCGGCGAGGAAGGCCTGCTTCGCCGCCTCGTAGTCGCCACGCTTCATCTGGACGATTCCGATGTGGTGGAGGGTGAGATACCCCATGATGCCGATATAGACGCTCGAGAAATGCTCCGTGATGTCCGCCGCCAGGACCTGGCGGAAATGGTCCAGCGCTTCGCCCGGTTATGCGATCGGCCTTCGGCGAGCCGCGAGGAACGCGCGCCAGTCCCATGTCGCCCCATCGTCGCAGCAGCGGAGCGCTTCGCCACTGCCCACGCGCAGCCCGACTTCGATGAGACGGCTCTGCACGGCATCCCCAGCCAGGAACGGAGGGTCGAGGAAGGGCTTGGTTTGGCTACAGGAGGTGCACACGGCGCGCAGGTTGATCGGCCTGTTTCACCCCGATCCGAGGTGGTCGAACGTCGTGGCGGGCGCGCCGCACCCCTCGCAAAGCCCATGGGGAGATTGTGGTCTGTCTCCGGCCCCGGACCGGCAATCGGGACGATCGCGGCCACGTAAGCTTTCAACCCAGAAACAGCGCGCGGTTCGCCTCGACGATCCCCGCGTCTGCGCTGAAGGCCAACGCGTGGGCGCGGGCTCTGGCGGATAGGGCGGCGTGCTCTTCGGGCCCCATGTCCACCAAATCCTGCAGCACGGCGGCAAACCCCGCCTCGTCGGCCACGGGAATGTCCCAGCCCACACCCAACTCCAAGAGCCCGCGCCACGCCGTGGTATCGCTGATCACCACCGGCAGGCCCGCTGCGAGCGCTTCCCAGATCGCGTGTCCAAAGTTTTCGCCGTGCGTGGGCATGAAGAACGCATCGTACGCCTGGAGCGCGCCAAACACCTGTTCGTGGGGGAGCGAACCGCGGTGGCGCACTTCCACACCCTCCGGCAGCGTGCCCGCCTCGCGCAAGCACTCCTCCCAATACGCGGGATCCTCCAACGGGCCGTACACGTCGTACACCACCCTTCCCCTCACTGCGCGCAGGGCACGAATTGCGCCGTCGAGGTTCTTCTTGCGCGACACGCGGGACACAAAGGCGAGTCGCAGCTCACCGGGTCTCTTGTCGCGCGGAATCGGTTCCGGGCCTGCCACCGCGCTCGGCACGTTGGGGGCCACCACGATCGTCGCGGAGTGGCCCACCCATGCCCGCATCTCCTCGGCCTCGCGGGCGGTCGAGGCCTGCCACACCACGCCCTCGTACAGCCGAGCAGCCCGAGCCGCCCGAAGGAAGATCCGCTTCTTCCGGGATTTGATACGCAGCGCTCCCGCCGAGAACTCTCCCCGCGGCGCGAGCACCACCCGCCGCCGGCCGAGCCGCCCCCGGCGCCGGAGCCACAGCGGCCGCAACGTGAACTCGGGGGAGAAGAAGCTGTTGAGGTACAGCACGTCGGGGTCGGCGTCCGTGACCAACCCCTCGAACACCGTCGGGGTGCCTTCCCCAGGCCGCAAATAGCGCACCTTGGCGCCGTGAACCTCGTTCCATGCGTCGTAGGCGATTCCCTCGTAGGGGGTCGTCTCCGTGAAATCCCGATCCCGCGTCACCACGAAGAACTCGAATTCAGGCAGGGCCGCAACCAGGTTCGACACGCTGCGGATTGCGCCGCCGCCCTTGCTGCCCGGGAGGTACCGGTCGCAAAACGCGAGGATCCTCAAGCCGCCACCGCCTCGCGTTCGGGGCGGATCAGGGCGAAGGCGGTCAACATCGCCACGTAGAAGATGATATTCGTGGGATGGAGCAGCGAGTAGAACACGCTGTTCACGGCCATCTCGCTTGCGCTGTACACGAGCACCGCCAACAGACCCACCTCTAGCGGGCCGTACCGAATCCTCGCAAAGATGGCCTGCATCCCCACCACCAGGGCGAAACACAGGGCAATGGCGAGGATCGCCCCAGGCCAGAGCAGGTTCACGTAGCCCTCCGCGAACGCCGGCACGGGCGCGCTTCCCACGACCTCGGTGTCGTACGCGTACGGGAACACCTTCTGTGAGAGATCGACGCTCTCGTACGGCAAGACCCCGCCGGGATTCACGATCGTCGCACCGTACAGGGGTGGCTCCTCCTCGGGCCACAGCCGGAATCCGATCGCCGCGGCACGCGAGTAGGACACGAAAACGCGGTCCCACAGCCCCTGTGCGGCCTGCCCGCGCGCCAGAAACGCGGGATCGTACACCACGTAGAGACCGACGACCGCCACCAACGCGACCATCCCAACCGAGGCCGCTCTGAGCACGCTCAGCGACCGCCGCTCAAACAGATAGACCAGCAGCAACCCCACCGCCACCACCACTGCGCCGTCCTTGTTGAGAAACGCCGTGGTTCCCATCAGCGCAAACACCAGCAGAACCCAGAACAGCGCCTGGTGGCGGAACGTCCCGCGCCTGAGCAGCATCGCGTAGCTTGAGAACAGCGCCACCACGGGGAGCAGATGGAACCCCGGCTGGAACCAGTGGAACTTCGCGCCGCCGAACTGTTCCTGCATCCGCAACGCGATCAACTCCGCCGACGACAACCCCTGCAGCGACGCGATCTTGAACAGCAACGGGGGGCCGGACAGAACCGTCCAACCCACCATCAGCGCCACGCTGACCCCAACAAGGCTGCCGATCTCGAAGTACGACTGTCGCTCCGATTTGGGGGAACGAATTTCAACCGAAATGCCCAAACGCTTGCGTCCCTCGAACAAGAGCATGCCCACGCCCCCGAAGCCGAGCCAAAGCACGAACAGGGCGATCGCAAAATCCGCTGTGTACCAGTTCTCGCCCACCAATTGGGGCGCTCCCACCACATCGAACACCACCGTGCCCCAAAAGAACGCCCAGTAGAACGGAAACCTCACGAACGGCAACCGCCTCAAGAACACGATTGGAATGGTCGCGTACAGGCCGATCTCGCCAAACGCGATCCAGATGGCGAGGTCACCCATGGCGGGTCTCCAAGAGCGGCCGCACGGCTGCGCGCAAGGTGTCCGCCTCCACACTCCATGTGTTCTCGCCGGCGAACACCGCGCAGGCCTCCTGGCACGCCATGTGCCGAGACTGCACGTCCTCGATCATGGCCGCGATCGCACCGGCCTGCGCGTCCTGCGGCAGGCAACGCCCTGTGCCGCTTGGCTCGATCATCTGGGCCAAATGGGGCGACCCGATCGCGGCCATCGGAAGCGCACACTGGGCGTACTCGTACACCTTGTTCGGAGCGCAGTACACGTTGTTGAGGTCGCGGGCCGGGTACGACAGGATACCTATGTCGCACCCGCGCATCAGCGGGTCCAGGGTGTCTCGCGGGACGCGCCCCAGGAACTGCACGCGATCGGCAACTTGGTGCTCAAGAGCCACGGCACGGAGTTTATCCACCGCTGGCCCCGCCCCCGCCATCACGAGCTGGTAGGACCTCGGCAGATGCCCCATTGCCGCGATCCAACGCTCCAGCCCACGCCTCGCCCCCATGTCCCCCTGGTACAGAAGCCGAACAACCCCCTGATGCCCCGAGGCGAGGGGAGAAAGGGTCGTGCCAGGCCCCGGCTCGAACGGCGGCGGGATGTTGCGCACCACCGTGGGCCTATCCTTGCGCCCGGCCCAAGTCTGGAACCGCTCCGCCCGTGGGGCGTTCGCGCAGATAACGAGGTCTGCCCGACGTGCGCCCCAGCGCTCAAGCGCCAAGAAGATCCGTCCACGGGCGCCGAGAGCCTGTCCGCGAGCGGGCAGATTCAACTCGTGGGCGTCGTACACAAACCTCGCGCCCGCGCGTCGAGCAGCGCGCACACCCGCGGCCGCGATGTAGTAATCGTGCGCATAGACTACGCTGGGCTTGAGCTCGGAAGCCCGCTTCGCCAAGGCCCGCCCAAATGCTGCGATGTTGCGCGCACCTCCCAACGGGATCCGAAGTTCCTCGACTGCGAACGCCCCATCGTTCGGCGACCACGACACCCCCTGCTCCAAGGCGAGCACCCACACATCCGCGATCGCCGCGAGCGCCAGGGCAGCCCGCTGCACGCGCCCGTCGAAGGCCAGCCCGTTGTACACCGCCATCAACACCATCGGGCGACTCATGGTCCCACGCTCCCATAGCCCGACGAAAACGGGATCGAAGCCCAGGGGCGGCCGGGTCCAACATCGGGAATCGGCGCTATCGCACCGCCTTCCCACACGTCGCGGATTCTCAAGCCGTCGGGCAGCACGTCGAGGGTCCGCCACATGCGTGCGCCGAATCCATCGTGCGAGCCGACGAACCCCTCGGGACCGAAACGGTGGCACCGCGCCCCGCAGTCCGGCAATCGAAACAGTCCCTGCGAGAGCGAAGCAGGCTCCCGTACGTCCATAGTGGTGCGGCCATCCTGGCTGCGACTCCCCACTTCCGACTCTGCGCCCAGAATCTGCGGCCGGGGCACGAAGTGGGCGGCGGCGGAGCGGTATGCATTGCGGAGTTCGGGGTCCGGGGTGTACACACCGGTGCCGGGGTCTGCGATCCACTCCTCGCCGTCCACGACGAGTTCCAGGTGCAGCGCGTCGTTGTGCGCATGCCCCCCGATGCCGTCCTGGCCCACCGAGCCGCACCGCACGGCCATCCACACCCGCTTTGAGCGCCAAACGAACACCCCGAAGTCTGGAAACGCGGCGATCTCCAATCCGTCCCAGCACCCCTCGCCCAAGGTCCACGACGCCTCGGCCCCCCGGGGCGGGGTGGGCGGTGTAACCCCGAAGGAGGCCATCGGCCGCGGAGCTTCCAGTTCGTCCGCAACACCGGCCATGCCCCTGGCCAGCTTCCCTGCCAGGGTGTTCGGCGCACGGCCACAGAGCGCGCCGAGCACGTCGACGGTCTCGTCGTGGCGCAACGGCTGCTCCTGAATGCCCTCGAACTCGCCTGGCAGTCGGAAGAACCGTCCGTTGTCGTTGTCCCCGATCTGGGCGACGCGACCCCCGGGCTTGGTCGCCCACTTGGTGAACTCGGCCATCGCGGCAAGTCGGGACTGAAGTCGACGCACCCCCGACACGGGGGTGGCACGGACGGGAGGGCCTGCGGGGAAAAGGTTGGGATCGGATGCTTGACGCCGCCCCTCCGGCAGGGCGATTAGGCATGCGAAGGTCCACGCAACGATCTCCGCGCTCAGCCGGTGGTAGCACACGGATGCCTCGAAGTTCGAACCGTCGGGAAGGAACTGGCGACCCGACTCGACCTCCAACTCACGCGTGGCCCACGCCAGCCACCCGTCCGTTCGGGGCGAGGCCTCGAGGTGCGCCGCGCACCACGCTAGGCCCGCGATGTTGGCAAGGTAGTGGTTGCCTCGGGCCGTCGGGCTCCACTCGAGGTTGTCGACGATGTGCCGGGCGTGCTCCTCCAGCGAGCGTGCCAGCACTCCTAGCCAAGGGCCCTCGACCGAGTCTTGGGCGAGCAGGTCCATCGCAAGGGCCATGTTGGCGGCGCGGATTCCCACGTCCATCGCAGTGCGCCAGTTCACGCCGAACCGCGGCGGGTTGGCCGCCACGAAGTCCAGCATCTGGTTCACGGCCTCGCTTCGCCATTGGGCCCCTTCACCCGGCTCGGCGACGCGCGCCGCGAGCAATAGCACCGGCACGTGCTGCAGGCGAGCGAGTTCCCACGGCACCTTCACATCGACCCCGGGCAAGTGTCCGTAGGGGACGTGCAGGTACCATGTGCGCTCCGACCACCGATAGCCCGACTTGAAGTCGAGGTGCCAGTCGATGGGCTCGTACGGCCCTTCGATGTAGGACCGAATCCGCGCGGACTCGGCTCGACACCCGGGAGGTAGGCCCCGGGTGGACGCACGGCCTGGAAGGCCATGGCACGAGGGAGGGGAGGGAACGCGGACCCAGCCGGAGCCCAGAAGGTCGAACTCGTGGGCGGCGTACCTCTGGGCCAGCGCCAGCAGAAGCGTCACCTCGGCCTCGGTCGGCTCAACCCTCGGCAACTGCAGTGCAACAAAAACACGCTCGCCCGCCAGGTACGTGCCGTTCCGCGCGTCGCCACGTGCCCGGCCCCAGGTGAGCACGCGCGACACGAGACGACCGCCCACCTTGCGCGCGAGCACCCCTATTGGCAGCAACCGCGCGTGCCTCCAACGCCCCTTCATTGCGAGCCCTCGATCACGCGAAGCCGCGCACGGTGGTACCGCGAACGCAGGAACGCGGCGCCGTTGAGCACCAGGAACGCACACAAGGTCGCCCAGGCCGCGCCGCCGCCCCCCCCAGGGGGGTTGCGGGCCCGATGGCGGCCC
>CAYJMZ010000042.1:0-14366 GCA_964370995.1 uncultured Fimbriimonadaceae bacterium
CCCACGCGGTGGTCAGGTTCATCGTGTTCACGGAGAGCTGGGCGGTCAGCGCGCTCAGGACCCCCGGTTCACCCAACGAGGGCCGTTGGGAGATCGTCTCGAGGTACTTGTAGATCGACAGGTAGTACATGTCGCCCTGCAAGTTCGGGATCATCGTCTCCCATCCGAACGCGAACAGCAGGTTCACGATCATCGAACGGTTGATCCAGAGGCTCACCAGGACAAACAGCGACGTGTACGCCGCCGCGCCTGCGATGAGCGCCATCAGGTCCTTGCCGAGCATCGCGTTCGAACCGATCGATACGCCAAACACGGCAAACGAAACCGACAGCGCCAGCAGACACCCGATTCCCGCCACAACCGTGGCCGCCGCCAGACTTCGGGCGCTGAGAATCTTCCACCGCGGGATGGGGCGCGTGAGGAGGTACACGATGGTCTTCTGCTCGACCTCCTGGCTCACCACCGCCGTGCTGAAGATCGCCGCGGCAAGCGCGAGCACCCGGTACACGAGAACCGCGCTGAGTTGGTTGTACGCCTCCTGGGGCTTCAGGTCGCCCGTCAAGCCCGCCCAGATTCGAGCGATGCCGAACAGCGCGAGCACGACGAGCACCCACATGACCAGCCGCTTGACCCGCAGAAAGTCCTTCAGGGCGGTTTGGTACAGAAACAGGAACATCAGTTCGTCACCAGGTAACGGAACACCGATTCGAGGTTGTTGTCGGGGCTCGAGAACCCCTGGACGTGAAGCCCCATATCGAGCACCAGCGAAGGAACGAACGCGTAGAACTTGTCCGGCTCGCGCGTCTGCACCTCCAACCCCTTGCCCGTGGCCCCAAACTGGATGTTCAGCACGAACGGGAGCGAGGCCAGCAACGGCGCGATTTCGCGGGGCTGGTCCGTGTCGATCTGGATACGGTGGGGGTGCTTGTCGATGAGGTCGCGGATCACCTTCAGGTCGCCGGTGGCCAGCAGCCGGCCTCGATGCAGAAGCAGGATGCTGCGCGTCATCTGCTCGACCTCGAACAGGATGTGGCTGCTGACGAGGATCGTGCGCCCCTGCGCGGCAAGGTCGCCCAGAAGGTTGATGAACTCGCGCCGACCGACCGGATCGAGTCCGTTCAGGGGCTCGTCGAGAAGGATGATGTCCGGCTCGTGGAGCATCGCCTGGGCGAGCTTGATGCGCTGCCGCATGCCCTTGCTGAAACCCGCGATGGGCTTGTCGCAACGGTCGGCCATGCCCACGCGCTCGAGCACCAGCTGCGTGCGTCTGACTGCCTCCGGCGCGTCGAACCCCCCCATCCGGGCCAGAAGAAGCACGAACTGGCGCCCGCTCATGTGCTCGTAGAAGTTGTCGATGTCCGGGCAGTAACCGAGGCGCTTGTACACCTCCGGGTTCGCGAACGGCTTGAGGCCGCACACGACCACGGTTCCGGTGGTGGGCCCGAGTTGCCCGGTGATCAGGCGCATCATCGTGGTCTTGCCCGCGCCGTTCATGCCGAGCAGGGCGGTGACCCCGGGGCCGATCGTGCACGTGACGTCGTTGATCCCGATGACCTGCCCATACCAGCGCGAGGCGCCTTCGAACACAATCATCCGATGATCTCCACCGCGCGGATTCGGGTCCACGCAAACCACACGCTGGCGCTGCACACCGCAAGGAAGATGAGCACAAAAATCCACACCGTGGGGGTGGGCACCGACGAGAACCGCACCATCCTACCAAACGGCGGGCTGCCGTCGGTTCCGAGCACGGCCTTGGCCAGCCCGATCTGGATGCCTTCGATGCTCCCGTAATAGAGGTTCTTCACGACGGGGGGCACGGCACCGCGGGACATGTGCCACGTCACCCCCATCAGCACGGTGAAGAAGTTCGTGACGAAGTACAGGCCCGCGTAGGTCGCGCCCGCAAGGCGTCCCTGGTTGAACATCGAGCTCACCGCCAGCATCAGACTCGCGTGAAGCGCCGCCGGGATGGGGATGATCGCCAGCACCTTGAGGATCAGCCACGGGTCGGACGAGAGGAACCCGTACTCGCGGAAGCTCATCGCGCCATACGCGAAGAAGAACAGCGTGGGAATCGCGGTCGCGAGCAACAGGGGCAGGAAGATGCCGAACCACTTCCCCACGATGTAGTCCAGCTTCTCGCACGGCTTGCTGAGGTACACGAGCAGGGCGTTCGCACGGTTGTCGTTGGCGATCGACCCGGCACCCACCAGCAGGGTGAGCACGAGAAACCAGATCTGGCCATAGGAGATGCCGTGCAGAAACTGGTCCTTCCACACGATCCGGTCGTAGAACGCGCGCATCGGGTTCGCGCCGCCTGGTGCCCCGCCGCCCGTGGCCATCTGTTCCACGAAGAACAGCACGATCATCATCACCATGTAGTAACCGCCCGACAGCACGGTGAAGGACCAATAGGATTTCTTCTTGAACGCGGCCTTGATCGACATCCGCGCGATGACCCACCAGCGGAACCGGGGGGAGTCGAGGGGACCGTCGTAGTCGCGGTACGTCAGATCGGCGATCGGGCTCGCGGGCGTGCTCACTGGATCGCCTCCATGAACGCCTCTTCGAGGGAGCGCTCGGCGACCTGCAAGCCGCGGATCTGAGCCCCGGTCTCTCGGGCGGCCTCGAACAGCATCTTGGTGTTCTCGTCGTGGGTGCCCGGCGCCTGCACGCGGTAGTGGATGCCCTTTGTGCTTAGCAACTGGCCGCCGCGGGTGACCACGGCGTTCACAAACGCGCCGCTGGGCTCTTTGAGTTCCAGGTCGATGGGCCGGCCATCGATGCGCTTGAGATCGCTGATCAGACCCTCCGAGCGCAGCGCACCCTTCGTCAGCACGATCACGTGGTCCGACACTCGCTCGATGTCGGGCAGCACGTGGCTGCTGACCAGCACGTTCACGCCCTTGCCGTGCGACACCGAGCGCACGAGTTCCAGCATCTCCTCGCGTCCGGCGGGGTCGAGGCCGTTGGTGGGTTCGTCGAGAAGCAAGAGTTTCGGCCCGTGGACCAGGGCTTGGGCGAGCTTGATGCGCTGCTTCATGCCGGTCGAATAGGTCTCAACGTTTCGGTACCGCGCCTCGCCGAGGCCGCAGTATTCGAGCACCTCGTGCGCGCGCCGCAACGCGTGTTGGCTGGGCATTCCCGCCAGCTCGCCGGCGTACGCCACGAACTGGACCGCGCTGATGCCGGGGATGTGGCAATCCTGCTCGGGCATCAGGCCCACGCGCTGCCGGATCTCCCGGCCCTGCGTGCGGATGTCCATGCCGAGCACCGTGCCACCGCCGCCCGCCGGCTTCACGAACCCAAGGAGGGTTTTGATGAACGTGGTCTTGCCCGCCCCGTTGGGCCCAAGCAACCCCACGCACCCCTCGGGGAGGTCCACCGAGAAGCTGTCCAGGGCCGTGAAGGCACCGTATTTCACGGTCAGGTTGCGGATCTCGGCGATTGCCATACGGGAGTTACTTTACACGCTCGGCGGGCCGGGGGCGGGACCAATGGGGGGAAGTGTTGAGTGTCGAGTGTTAAGTGTTGAGAGGATGCACAATAGGCCTATGACCCGCGAGGAGCTGCTGGCGATCCTTCAGGCGTGCCCCCTTGTGGCCTCGGTTCAGGCGAGCGAGGGGTCGCCTTTGGAGGACCCTGGGACCCTCGCGCGGATGGCGTTGGCGAGCGCAGGTGAAGGCGTTGGGCTGCTGCGAGTGCAGGGCCTTGAGAACATCTCGGCGGTGCGCGAGGGAACCGCGCTGCCGTGCATCGGGCTGATCAAGAGACACTACGAAGACTCAATAGTGTATATTACACCAACTTTGGTTGAGGTGGACGCGCTGCTGCACGCGGGGGTGGAGATCGTTGCGCTTGACGCCACCGCACGCCCCCGGCCCGGGGACGCGTGGCTCCACGAGCTCGTCGCGCGCATCCACGAGGCGGGGCGGCTGGCGATGGGCGACTGCGACACGCTGGAGTCGATTCTCCACGCCCTCGACGCGGGGTGCGACGTGGTGGGCACGACCCTTTCGGGCTACACGTCCTCCTCGCCGGCCCGCCTGGGACCCGACCTCGAACTCGTGCGCTCCGCGGCGGCCGTTGGGGTGCCGGTGCTCGCCGAGGGGCGCTTTGGAGAGCCCTGGCACGCGGCGGCGGCGTTGCGGGCCGGTGCGATCGGGGTCGTGGTCGGCGGCGCGCTGAACGACCCGGTGAAGCAGACGCGTGCGTTTCTGGCGGTCTGCAAGTCCGTCGAGGGGCCCATTGGTGCCGTGGACCTCGGCGGCACGTGGCTGCGCTACGGGGTGTTCGACGCGCGCTGGAAACTTCTCGACACCGAGCGGACTCCCACGCCCGCCTCGCCCGACGAGCGGCTGGGTTGGATTCGTTCGCGCATCCGAGAGTCGGGCGTGCGGCGCGTTGGCGTGGGGGCGGGGGGCGTCATCGACCCGCGCACCGGCGAGGTGTGGCGCTCCAAACCGCTGATCCCCGAGCACGAGGGCACCGTTTTCGCATTCGACGTGCCCACGCTTGCCCTCAACGACGGGCTGGCCACGGCGTGGGGCCACGCGTGCCACCCCCGGTTCGCCGGAACCCGCGTGGCGACGATCGCGCTCGGCACGGGCGTGGGGTTCGGGATCGTCGACCACGGCCGACCGCTCATGGGCCCGCGCGGCGAGCCCTCCCACCTCAACGACGTGCCGACACCCTGGGGCTCCTTCGAGGAGTTGCTGGGCGGCCACGCGCTCAGCGCCGAGCCCAACCCCGCCCAGGTCGCAGCCGCACGCGAAGCCGGAGTCGCAGCGATCCACCTCGTGCGGGCCCTGTTTCACCCCGAACACATCGTGGTGTGCGGCGGCGTGGGGCTGGCTTTGCTGGGATCGGGGATCAGGGATCGGGGATCAGGGAGCAGGGATCAGGGATCGGAGGGCGGAAGGTCTGAACCCCCTCGCACCTCTGGGGGAGAGGGGGCAGGGGGTGAGGGGTCCCTCTCCGGAGCCACCCCAAGCCCCTTCGGCGAGGACGCCGGCCTCTACGGCGCCGCCGCGCTAGCCCTCTACCCGCCCGAATTGCCTTAATCGCCCTCCGGTCTTAGAGTGCGCGAGGCACTCGCGCTTTCCCCCAAGGCGGAGCCGCTCCGCGGCACCCGAAAGCGCGAACTGCGTTCACGCACTCTAAAAACCGGGCGCGCCCGCTCACTCCCCACCCGATCTCCGATCCCTGATTCCCCGACACAGGCTGGGAGCCTGTGCTACGGGGCCCCGACGGTAAACTCTCCTCCCCATGCCCGACCTACTGCTTGAACTTGGATGCGAGGAGTTGCCGGCCACTTTTGTGCGCAAGGCCGCCAACGACCTCCAGCGTCTCGTGGAAGGTCGGCTGTCCTCGGACGGAATCGGGTTCCGCCGCACCCAGGAGCCCCTGTCCACGCCGCGCCGCCTCATCGTGCACCTTGCCGACGTCGACGCGCGCCAACCCGATCAAACCAAAGAGCTGCGCGGGCCTGCGGTCAAAGCCGCCTACGACGCGAACGGCAACCCGACCGGGGCACTCCAGGGCTTCTGCCGCGGGCAGGGAGTCGACCCCAAAGACGTGCGGCAAGAAGGGGAGTACGTGTGGGTCACCAAGCGGACTCCCGGGCGCCCCACGCAAGACGTGCTCGCCGAGGCGTTGCCCGCGGCGATCGGCGATCTCACGTTCGAGAAGTCCATGCGCTGGGGTGCGTCACGCATGCGCTTTGCCCGGCCCATTCGCTGGATCCTTGCGACTCTCGACGGGGCCTGCGTGCCGTTCTCCATCGAGGGAGTCGCATCGGGGACCACCAGCCGGGGGCACCGATTCAACCACCCCGATCCCTTTGAGGCCGCGACCCTGGATGCTCTGCTGAACGGCCTCTTGGCGCGCCAGGTCGAACCCGACCCCGCCGAGCGCGAGACCCGTATTCGCGAGGGAGCCACGATCGCCGCGACCGGTACGCCCGACCTGTCCGACGCACTCGTCGACGAGAACGTGTTCCTCACCGAGTGGCCAATCGCCATCGAAGGCACGTTCAGGGCCGAGTACATGGACCTCCCCGAACCGGTGCTCGTGACCGCGATGGCCAAGCACCAACGGTTCTTCCCCGTGCGCGACGGCAAGGGCCGCCTGACGAACCGGTTCATCTCGATCCGCAACTCGGGCGAGGACTCCGTGGTTCGCGAGGGCAACGCGTGGGTGCTCAACGCGCGGTTCAACGACGCGAAGTTCTTCTTCGACGAGGATCAAAAGCACACGCTCGCGGAGTTCCTCGAACGCACGAAAGGCATCGTGTTCCAGGACAAGTTGGGCAATGTGCGCCAGCGTGCGGATCGCCTGTCTGCCCTCGCGGCGGGGGTGGCCGCGCATTTGGGAGTGCACCCCGCTCTCGCCGAGCAGGCGGGGCACATCGCCAAGGCCGACCTCAGCACGGGTCTGGTGAGCGAACTTCCCTCGCTTCAGGGGGTGGTGGGCGGCGTGTACGGTCGTGCGGAGGGCCTGCCGGAGGACGTGTGCGAAGCGATCGGGGCGCACTACGACCTCGGCAAGTGCAGCCCTCCCGACACGCCCGGGAAGCGGTTGGGCGTTGCGCTTCTGCTTGCCGACCAGCTCGACCGGCTCGCCGGCAACCTCGGCATCGGGCTTGCCCCAACGGGTTCGAGCGACCCCAACGGACTCCGCCGCGCCGCGACCATGATCATCGAGGCCGTTTGGACTTGGCCCTCCCGTTTGGGTCCTCTGCTGCCGCTGTTTCACCAGGCGCTCAACCTGTACGAGCGCCAGGGGATGGACGTCGATACCGAGCGCGCCACCCGGGCCCTCGGCGAGTTGTTCGCGTCTCGGTACGAAGCACTGCTCGCCGCCAGCCGGCACGACCACGTGGACGCCGCAATCCTCGCCGACGACCTTGAGGCGCTTCTGAGCCCGGCCGACGTCAAGACGCGGCTGGCGGCCGTGGGTCGGTTGGCCGGGGCACCGTCGTTCGTGCAAACCGCCACCCGGCCGCTCAACATCCTGGCGGCCGCGGACAAGAAGGGCATCGCATACGACCGAGCCACACCACTCGCCCCCCTCGATCGTGAGAAACTGGCGAGCCAGGAAGGGAACGCCCTCGCCGACACGTTGGGCCCCGTGCGCGAGGCGGCATGGAAAGCAGTGAAGGGTCAGGACGCCGCGGGCCTCGCCAACACCCTCAAACCCCTGGAGAGCCCCATCAACGCGTTCTTCGAGGCCACGATGGTGATGTCGACCAAAGAGGATGAGCGCTACGCCAGGCTGAGTCTCGTGAAGGCCACCGCCGAGGTCCTCAGGCTTGGCGGGGATTTTTCGAAGCTCGAAGGGTGAGCGGGGATCAGGGATCAGGGATCGGGGATCGGGGATTGGAGAATTAGAGGATGAGAAGGGAAGGTCAGCTCCGGCTCAATCCTCGAATCCTCCAATCCTCAATCCTTCCCCTGATCCCCGATCCCTGACGACCAAGTAACATCCACCCGTGGACACCCTGCCGATCACGGGCACGTTTCTCGACGAGATCACGCACGACATTCCCTCGCAGAACTGGGGGCGGCGGGAGTGGGACCGTGAGTTTGCCCTCTACGAGCAGATCGGAATCGACACCGTGATCCTGATTCGTGCGGGCTACCGAGACCGGTGCGTGTTTCCCGCGGCTTCGCTGCCCGACCTTCTCCCCGTTTATGACGACCTTGCGGCCCAGTTCTTGGACCTCGCCCAGGTCCACGGGCTGAAGCTGTTCTTGGGGCTCTACGACTCGGGCGAGCACTGGGTGCGGGGTGATTGGAAGGAGGAGGTGGACCTCAACCTCCGGTTCATCGACGAGGTGGCCACGCGCTACGGCTCACACACGGCGTTCCAGGGCTGGTACCTGTGCCACGAGACGGGCCGCAGAGAGGCTTACACCGTGGATATGGTGAACCGCTTGGGACGCGCATGCAAGGCGGCGATCGATCGTCCCGTGCTGATTTCGCCCTACCCGCAAGGCGCCAAGCAGCCTGGCGGGGCGCCGCTCACTCTGGACGAATCGTTCCGGCAATGGCACGAGATCTTTGAGGCGACGCGAGGGGCGTTTGACATCTGCGCGTTTCAGGACGGGCAGGTGCATTACCGCGAACTGCCCCAATTCCAGGAGGGCGTTGCCGAGCTCGGGCGCAGGCACGGGGTCGCCGTGTGGGCGAACGTCGAGTGCTTCGACCGCGACATGCCCATCAAGTTCCCGCCCGCCGATTGGCGCAATCTTCGGTTCAAGCTCGAGTCCGCCTCGCAGCGTGCGGAGAAGCTGATCACGTTCGAGTTCGCGCACTTCCTCTCGCCCCATTCGTGCTACCCGGCGGCGCACAACCTGTACCGGCGGTACGCCGAGCACTTTGGGCTGGGGGTTGGCGGTTCAGTGGGATTCTAACCGCAGATGAACGCAGATGGGCACAGATTCGGATCCGATCTCCATCTGTGCCCATCCGCGTTCATCTGCGGTTAAGATCCGACTGAACTCGCGGCACAAACGAGCGTTTAGAATACTAGGGGGACTGTGCCCCGAAGTAGGAGGATGAAATGAGATCCCGAGGTCAATCGATGTTGTTGGTGGGTGTGGCGATCGCCGCGCTTGCCGTTCCGCTCACCATTCAGTCGGTCGGTGCGCAAGATCCGCCGCCGAATGAGCGCGGTCAGGGTGCGGTCGCCGGCCCCCGCAACGGCCAGCGCCCCGGTCAGGGGTTCCCCGGCCCGCAGGGTCAGGGCTTCCCCGGTCAGCCGGGCCCCGGCATGATGGGCATGATGGGTGGCGGAGGCGGCGCGACGATGGTCGTGGACGGCCAGTTCCTATACATCCTGCGCGGCAACCAGTTGCTCAAGGTGCAGAAGGAAACCCTCAAGGTCGTGGCGCAAGGCGAGCTGCCAATGCCCGAAATGAGATTCGGCCCCGGGGGCGGCCAGGAGCGGCCCGTGCGCACGTTCGGCGGCGGCGGCGCGCCTCCTCCCCCGCCTCCTCCGCCTTCCAAGTAAAAACGAAGGATTAAGGATTGAGGATTGAGGATTCGAACGGGCCTGAACCGGTCCCACTCAATCCTCTAATCCTCTAATCCTCAATCCTGCATCAGGTTCCCCAAAGTGCGCCGCCGCCTTTCGCGGTGCGCCACGCGTCCCGCCACTTGTGCATCTCGGCGGGCTTGATCACGGGGCGCGGGATGCGTTCCTCGACGCTGGGCAGGGGTGGCAAGGGTTTGCCCGGCATCGTTTGATACCAGTAGGCCACCGTCGCGATCTCCAGCGTAAGGTTGTTTGCGTGCCCATGCTCGATCGATGCGCGCAGGGATCTGGCGAACCGGATTGGGTCCTCAAGGTGGAATCGATAGCAGTGCGTGCGCCCTAGCCACCCAGCGAGAGGGTCGTCGTTACCCCGCCCAGGTGCCCGCGCGGTGCCGAAATAGGGGTGCATGAACAGCTCGTCGGGGCTCCAGCTCTGGCAGAAGTAATCCTCCGTACCGGTGCCGTGTGCGCTGAAGGGCCACGGCTCGGCGTCCACGCGGAACATGTCGTCGCCCTCGCCGTACCAGATGGGCGATGGGCAGTTCACGAAGTAGTTGACCCCCACGTAGTGGCCCCTGCCCTCGGCCTCCATCAGCACGTAGTTGTTTGCGTCCGACGGGTTCTTGGGGGACGGACCCAGCACGGACCACTCGTTCTCACGGTCGCCCGACTCGGACTCCGGGCGCGTCAGCTCCTGGCGATAACTCGCGTGGAACCGGCCCACATCGTCGCCCACCGAGGGCAGCTCCTCGTAGTCCACGTAGAAGTACAGGGCGTCGACGTCGACGGTGCCCTGGTTCTCGATCGTCAGCCGGGCGCCGCTTCCGAACGGCATCGGGAAGTAGCTCACGAGGGCGTTCCCACCCTTGGGTGCGGCGGCCAGGGGAAGCGAGTTGAACAGGTACGTCTCACCCCAACCCTGTCCGAAGAAATCCCCGATCGGGGACTCGACCGACGGATGCGGGCAACCGTCCCAGTACGCGCGCAGCACCAGGTTGCGCCGCACCAAGGGGTCCTTGGAGGAGATCGTGAACCACAGGTGTGTGATGCGCCCCGCCCCCTCGATTGCGGCAAGCGTCACGGTTTCGCCCGCAGGCAGCTTCACATAGTCCGCGTTTCCGCCGCTACGATCGAAGCTCGAAAAACGCCGCGAACGCGCGTCCATGAGGGTGGCAATTCCAGAAAGTGGTCCCATGTGCGGAGTCTACTTGTCAGGGATCAGGGGAAGGATTGAGGATTGGAGGATTCGAGGATTGAGCCGGAGCTGACCGTTCTGCTCATCCCCGCTCTCTTTCCCCGATCCCCCTCAATCCTCAATCCTCAATCCTTTCCGATCCCTGATCCCTGATCCCTGATCCCGATTCCCGATCCCCGATCAGGTACAACGCCCCCATGCGCGCGCTCCTGAGCCTGGTGTTGTTGCTGGGTAGTTTCCTGTTGTCGGCGGCCCAAACTCCGACGCCTCCGGCCTCGCCGACGTTGGCGCCCGGCGACGTGGTGTTGATCATCGTTTTCGGCTACCACCCGTACGGCGGCGACTTCGAGGTGTTCGACGATGGAACGATCAACGGCCAGGGCTTTGGCCGTATCAAGGCCGAGGGACTGACGACCGAAGGCCTCGCGGCGAAGGTGTCGAGCGTGCTCAAGAGCTCGCTCAAAGACCCCGCGGTGCGCATCGTGCTCAAGAGCAAGAAGCGACAGGTCGTGTACGTGCTCAGTCTGGGGGCACAACCCGAAGGCGGCAGCACCGCCTCTTTCCGCCAAGCGGGCGCCATCCAAATCATGCCGGGCATGACCCTCAGGCAGTTGGTCGCAGCGGTGACGGTCCCCGGCGAACCCGACCTCCTCGACGCCACCCTTCATCGCAAAAGCGGGATGCGAATCGACATCGACTTGCTCAAACTCGTGCGCGGCGATCCCGACCAGTGGAACGGACTGATCGAAGCCGACGACACCCTTACTATCCTCCCGAAGCCCTATATGCGAATCTGGCTGTTGGGCAACGTCAAGTCCCCGGGCGAGGTCCGCGTCCGCGAAGGGGTTGACGTGTACCAGGCGCTCGCCGACAACGGCGGCATCGAGCGGGCCGGCGATTTCGTCGAGGAAATGGTACTGTCCCTAAGGCGTGGCCCCGACGTGCAGGTCCTGCCCGCACGCAGCGACGGCACGCGCGGCATCGTGCTCAAACCGGGGGATGTGGTGACCGTCGAGCCCCCCAAGAAGATCCGGGTGGTGGTCGGTGGTGAGATTACGGCCCCCGGCGAGTATGTTTTGCCCGCGGGCGCCCGAATTGGGCGGCTGGTCGCCGAGGCGCGCGGGCCGTCGGTTGAGGGCACGCTTGCGGCCGTGATGGTGTTGCGCGGCGCAGACCTGTTCCGCGTCGATGCCACGGGCCCTGTGACCGGCAAGCCGGACGCCAATTTCGAACTCCTGTCGGGCGACATGGTGTACGTGATGCGCAACGAGCGCGCCGTCTACGCGACCGGACAGGTCAACAACGCGGGCCGGTATCTCATCCCCGACGGCAAGCAGTGGACCGCCACCGACGTCCTCTCGCACGCAAAGGGACTGTCGACACGCGGGACCCTCCGGCGCGTGGTGGTGTTGCGCCCCGACGCCACCGGCAAGGTCGTCGCGACGCGCTTCAACCTCGACGAGTACCTCAAGAACGGGCGCGCCGAGAGCAATCCGGCGCTGCAGCCCGGCGACGTGCTGTACTTCGGAGAGCCGAAGGGACTCTCGACGTCCGCGTTCCCGCTGATCGGACAGGCGGCGTTCTATCTCGACGCGATCTTCAAGGGCCGCTAATCTCCGGTGGGCACCCAGATGTTCTTCACCTGGGTGGCACGGCGGAGGAACGGTTTTCCGGCGGCCGAGGGGCTGTCCCACGCGGTGGGGTTGCCCATCGAGGTCCACGTCTGCTTGAGGTTGCCTGCCGACAACCGCTCGGCTTCCGCCGCGGCCTCCGCGTTGCCGAAGTGCCAGATCGCGTCCAGGCCGTCGTGGGCCGCGAGCGTGTCCTGCATCTCCTCGTGCGGGCCGGTGAGGATGTTGAACACGCCGCCCGGCACGTCGGAAGTGTCGAGCACGCGGTACAGCGCGCACGCCGCGAGGGGGTGCGTCTGCGAGGGGAGAACCACCACGGCGTTGCCCATCGCGATGGCGGGCAGCGCGAGCGACATCATCGCCAGCAACCCGGCGTCCTCGGGGCACACGATCCCGATGGCCCCCACGGGCTCCGGCCGCGTGTAGTTCAGCCCGCGGAACGGGGTTGCATGCACCGCGCCCTCAAACTTGTCCGCCCACGCCGCGTACGCGAACGTGCGCTCGATGGTGGCGTCCACCTCGCGGGCGGCACCGGCGAGATTGCCCGAGGTGTCTGCCAGGGCGCGCACCATCGTGTCGCGCTCGGCCTCGAGGTTCTCGGCGAGGTAGTACAGCACTTGCGCGCGCAGGTGCGTCGGCGCAGCGGCCCAACCGACCTGGGCGTTCCGCGCGGCCTCCACGGCGTTTCGAACGTCCTTGCGGTTGCCGCGCGCGACTTCGGCCGTGCCGCCCCCGTGCAGGCTCAGGGTCACACTGTAGCCCCCATCGGGTCGCGCCTGCTTGCCCCCCACGTACATCTTGTGCGTGCGATCGATCCCCGGCCGGACTGTAGGCGTCGACGCGGCTGCTGGGGCCCCTTTCACAGCCTTCGCTGGGGCGGCAACAGGCTTGACGTACTCCCACAGACCCTCGCGTCCGCCTTCGCGCCCATAGCCGGACTCGCGGTACCCGCCAAACCCGGAGGCCGCGTCGAACTGGTTCGTGCAGTTCACCCACACCGTGCCCGCCTTCACGCGATCGGCGATGTCGAGCGCGAGGCTGATGTTCTCGCTCCACACGCTGGCCGCGAGGCCGTAGGGTGTGTTGTTCGCCAGAGCGATCGCCTCATCGGGTGTGCGGAAGGACATCGCCACCAGCACCGGCCCAAATATCTCGACCTGGACCACGGTCGATGCCGGGCCCACATTGGTCAGCAGCGTCGGGGGATAAAACCACCCATTCTTCGGGCACGGCGCACTCGGCTGAAACTTGGTCGCCCCCTCGGCAACGCCCTGCTCGACCAGCTCGGAAATGCGGTCGAGTTGCACCTTGTCCACGATCGCGCCGAGATCCACGGCCTTGTCGAGGGGATCGCCCACGCGCAGCCGCTCCATGCGGGCGCGCGTCTTGGCCAGCACGCGCTCGGCGACGCTCTCCTGAACCAGCAGCCGCGAGCCTGCGCAGCACACCTGGCCCTGGTTGAACCAGATCGCATCCACCAGCCCTTCGACCGCGCTGTCCAGGTCCGCGTCCTCGAACACGAGAAAGGGGGACTTTCCCCCGAGTTCCAGGGACAGCTTCTTACCGCTGCCCGCAGTGGCGCGCCGCAGAATCCGCCCCACGTCGGTGGACCCGGTGAACGCCAACTTGTCGACTCCTGGGTGCGCGACCATGAGCTTGCCAGTCTCGCCATCGCCGGTCACGATGTTCACCACGCCGGGAGGGAGGCCGATCTCGCGGCAGATCTCGGCAAAGGCCAAAGCCGTGAGCGACGTGAACTCCGCGGGCTTGAGCACCACGGTGTTGCCCATTGCCAGCGCGGGCGCGATCTTCCACGCGAGCATCATCAGCGGGAAGTTCCACGGGATGATCTGTGCGCACACCCCCACCGGCTCGTAGCCCGCCATCTCGGTGTCCATGAGCTGCGCCCAGCCCGCGTGGTGGTAGAAGTGCCGCGCCACAAGGGGCACGTCGATGTCGCGCGTCTCGCGGATCGGCTTGCCGTTGTCCATCGTCTCGAGTACGGCGAGCAGCCTGGAGTGCTTCTGGATCTGCCGCGCAATGGCGTAGAGGTAGCGCGCCCGCTTATGGCCCGAAAGCGCGGCCCACCCCGCCTGCGCCTGCCGCGCCGCCGCGACCGCCGCGTCCACATCTTCGGGGCCCGCCTGGGAGATCTGCGCCAGTGGCTTACCGTTCGCAGGGTTCACCGAAGCGAACCGTTGCACCGAAGCAGGAGGGTGCCATTTGCCCCCGATAAACAGCCCAAAGTCGCGCCCGAACCGCTCGAGCCACTCGTCGGCAAACTGAGCCGACTCCGGCGCCGGACCGTAGGGCAGATTCTCGTAGATCTCACGAACGGTCATGCCCTATTGTGACGGATTCGTCTTTCGTTGGATGTTTCACGCGAGGGCGCAAAGGACTTGACACGCGGGGTGCAACTGTCAACGGCCCCCTTTTAGAGTGCGCGGACTCCCGGTCCGCGCTTTGCACGGCGGCGGAGCCGCTTCGCGGCGTGGGAA